>JBGULZ010000033.1:0-3835 GCA_045116595.1 Ruminococcus sp.
GATAACTGCAAATAACAGTTTGTAGGGGAGTTCTGATACTCCCCTATAAAAATGGCTATTTATCAACTGTTTGTTGTGACATAGCCAATGATATTTTTGACTGTCTTCTGTTTGAATCCACTTTTCGGTTGAAAACTTCCTGTCTGTAAAAGGAAAAGAACAACCCGATAAAACAACATATGTTATTATTAGTAATAAGCATATTATTTTTTTCATCCAAAACATCTCCTCATAATTAACTACAATTTCCAATTACTTATTTTGATTCGGCTTCAAATTTATCTTTTACAAACTTTAAAAAGGTTTCTCTACCTTCTTTAACTCTTTCAGCGTTTTTTTCTCTTGATATAAATTCACTGCCGGGCGTCCATGTATCGAGAATACTTTTAAGTTTCTTTAATCCTTCCTCCGTATTGCCATCGCCTAAGTTTTCTAAAAACTCA
This sequence comes from Ruminococcus sp., assembly GCA_045116595.1. GTDB lineage: Bacteria > Bacillota > Clostridia > Oscillospirales > Acutalibacteraceae > Ruminococcoides. The sequence continues at coordinate 444 of JBGULZ010000033.1, forward strand.
GTCATAGCAAATATTATTAAACGTAATCCTGTACCTATTGTATCAACATTAGAATCAATATGCAAGGGATTCGGCATTACGATGTCACAGTTCTTTGCTGACGGAGAACTGGTTGAGGTAAATAATAAAACAAGAGATCTACTTGATTGTTGGTCAGCATTATCGGAAGAACAGAGGGATGCAGCCCTCGTTCTCCTTAAAAAGATGAATCAAAAATAAACTCGTTTGCAATATATTATAGCATACTATAACCAACTTTGGCTATATTTTTGATACAATTATTTCATATTATATTACCAAACTTTTTAGTACAATATAACTAAGGATGGTGATAGTGATATGGACGTAAACGAGAGATTGCGGAAGATGTTAGACGAACGCGGTTTGACAACCTACAAGATGGCAGAATTATCAGGCTTATCACACACTACCTTAGCCAATGTTTTCAAAAGAAACACTGTACCCTCAATCAACACCTTGCAAGCGATCTGCAAAGGATTTGGGATAACGCTCTCTCAATTTTTCGCCGAGGGCGATATGGTAGAAATGACACCGGAGTTAAAGGAGCTGTTCGACGGTTGGGTAAATCTCAATCCCGAACAAAAAGCTGCCGTTCAGCAAATGATTAACGCTATGAACAACAGCAAATGAATGATGTATGCCGTCCTGTTGGGCGGCGTTTTTATTTGTAATTGTATCTCCAATTATCATACTTTTCTTTACTGATTTCTCCGTTTGAATAGCGATCATATTCTCTTTGCCATTCATTGATCGCTTTCTTGAGCCTGTCGGAAGTACAATCATCAAGCGTGAAGCGGAAGCTGTATAAATCCTCCAAGATAAACAAGGTGTGCATTACTCCGATAACATTATCGAGATCGGGGACGGATAGAGCGTTGGGAGATACTTCAAGTACATCTGCGATTTTACGCAACAAATCAGCCTTTGGCGTTCTTGTTCCGCTTTCATATTGCGCGATGCGAATATCCGCGCTGTTCTCCGGCAAGCCTGCCGCTTTACCCAAGTGTTTCATCGTCATATTCCTCTTTTTACGAATAAATCTAATTCTTTTGCCTATCATTCTAACGGCTCCTTTCATATTTATGTATCAGATACCGCCCACTCGGACGGTATCTTTTGTTTTAGTATGCCGGAGCGCCGTAGCCCTTTATCTCATAATAACCGATAGGATATGAGTTTTCCTGACAGGCGTCGCTTGAATTGCCTTCGATGGTATAAACTCTGCCGCCTTCGACTTTCTCGACAATGCCTGTGTGATCGCCGCCTCCGTCAAGACCGTCATATGCCCAATCGAAGAATATTATCATTCCTGCCTGCGGTTCTTCGTCCTTGTCAAGCCACTGACCTTTCGCCTTGAACCAATCAGCGCCGTCATCGACGACGGAATACTTCGGAATGATACCGGCCTCGATATAGCCACACTCATTGGCGCACCAACTGACGAAACAGCAGCACCACTCGACACGGGAGCTAAAGCCGTACCAAGACCAATAAGGCTGTCCGCCGACATTGCCGAGCTGTTCCTGCGCTACCTTGACAATATCGCTGTTCGCGCCGCCTGATATACCGTGCAGCACATCAAGCCAAAGGACATTGTTCTTGTCCTCCAACAGCGCACGGCACATTTTCTTTTGTTCGGCAGTAAACGATTTCTTATCCATCATCGTGTCAAGGTCGAGGTGCGAGGTCGTGATATACAAGTAGGTTTTAGTGACGTTCTTTTCTTTCTTGACCTTCTTGCCTTTTTCCGTGACCTCGACAAGCTCCTTCTCGGTTTTCTTCTCTGTACGGGATTCAACAGAGTTCATTTCCCAAAACAGCTTGCGGAGATCTTCTTTCTTGCCCTCGTCCATCGTAGCAACCTCAACAGGCTCGTCGGGATTGGCAGGATTGGTGTCAGCCATATTCTTCCAGACTGCATAGACGGCGATGACCTCTTTCCAAGCCGCGCGCGTACCTGACGTTTCGAGCTTGTCATAGGTGTGACTACTTTTTATATCTTCAATCTTCTGCGTGTATTCGGCGTTGATTTCCTCAACAGCCGTCCGCATTGTGATACCTGTGCCTGAATCCTCGCCGGACGCGAACACGCCGAAAACGGAACAGAGGATCAATGCTATCAGGCAGATTACAATGATGATAACAACAGCTACCCAACCGCCTGCGGCAATAGCGGATGCCAATGCCTTGATAGCGGCTATAATCGCCTTGATGATTTTGATAAGGAGCTGAACGGCAGCCTTTGCCGCCTTAACCGCAGCTTTAGCGGCCGCTTTCGCCGCCTGAGCTGCTTTCTGTGCCGCCTTTGCCGTAGCCTTCGCCGTTTTTTGCGCAGCCTTCGCCGCGTGTTTTGAGGTTTTGATAGCCGCTTTTGACGTTTTCTCGGCGGTTTTAATGGAAGTCTTGGCGGTCTTGACCGTTCCTTTCTGAGCCGTCTTGATGGTCGCTTTTCCTGCGGATCGGGCTGATTGCTTGATTGATTTTGAAGCAGATTGTTCTACCGTGCGAATACTTCTCCGCCCCGCGCTGTTTGCAGCCCTGGCGGATTTTTCAGCGGACTTTTTCGCCATATCCTTAGACGCTTGCTGTGCAGTATTCTCAACTCTGTTTTTTACTCTGTCCTCAATCTTGCGCTCAACCTTGTCCTTGACCTTATCAGCGCCTTTCCTGACCGCTTTTTTGGTCTGGTGGGCAGCTTCTTCTACGGTGCGTTTGGTGCCGGATTCCATTCTGTCGGATGCGTACTCGGCGGCGTTATGCTCCTCGGCTTCAACAGAATGCTCGGCTGAATCCTTCGTCTGGATATAAGCCGACTTCATACGGGCAGAGGCGACCTTTGCTCTGTCAAGCGTTTTGATCGTGCCTTTGAACGTATCTCTTGTTTTAATATCAGGCATTTAATCGCCTACTTCCTTTTCGCTATAACTACAAGTCTGCCGTTATCGTGGGTATATTCACAGGTAGCAAGCGTGAGGAGTTTGTCGCCGTACTTTGCGGAAACGCCTGTTTCATAGAAAGACAATGCCTTGCACTTTGCAACAAAGGTGGAAAAGTGGTCGGGATCATAGGAATTGACAAACTCATAAAACTTAAATGAGTTCTTATCGTCCTGATCGACAGGGATGGCAAAGACAGCGAGAATATCATAGTCGGCTTTTCTGTCAAGCGTATCAAAGCTGATTGTCTTATGGGACGACCAAAAGTCCTTGCTTCTGAACAGCTCCAGATTAGCGAACATTGAGCCGTCGTTCATATGGTGAGCATAGACGATAACATTGTCCGAAGGCGTTTTGACATCGCAATTCGCCTGAACATAAGGGCAGCCGTAAACTGACTGATTTTTATAGAAATCGTGGTCAAGATAGTAGTCG
>JBGULZ010000034.1:0-3502 GCA_045116595.1 Ruminococcus sp.
ACGGGATTAAAGTGCTATGTCGGACCTTTTGAAACAGCCATCGAGGGCGATTATGACGAGCTAATGGATATCGTCAAGGAGTGTCAGCATATCGCCATCAGAGCAGGCGCACCTTCGGTTTTGGCGTATATCAAGGTCGATTACAGACCCGAGGGGGATGTGCTTACCATTGAAAGAAAAGTTACAAAACACCACTCTTAAATATCTGTTCCCCGTCTGCGCGATCTTGGTATTTCTTTTGTTATGGCAGCTCGTGTGTATGCTCGGGCTTGTGCCGAACTATATGCTTCCGTCGCCCGTGGATGTCGTCAACGCGTTTATAAACGACTTTCCGCTGTTGATGAAGCATTCGGTTTCTACTATGATAGAGACGATACTCGGACTGCTGATCGGCATAGTTATCGGCTTTTTTACGGCTTTGCTTATGGACAGGTTCCACTGGCTGCGCCGCTCGCTGTATCCGCTGATAGTCATCAGCCAAACCATCCCGACAGTCGCGATCGCGCCGCTTTTGGTGCTTTGGTTCGGCTACGAAACACTGCCGAAGGTAATTTTGGTCGTGATCGTAGTGTTCTTCCCCATCGCGGTCAATCTGCTCGACGGTTTTCAGTCGGCGGACAAGGACACGGTCAGACTTTTGCGCTCAATGGGAGCGGGCAGAAAGCAGATATACAGATACGTCAAATTCCCGGGAGCTATGGACAGGTTCTTTTCGAGCCTTAAGATCTCCGTATCCTACGCGGTTGTCGCGGCGGTCATCTCAGAATGGCTGGGCGGCTTCTACGGCTTGGGAGTTTATATGACAAGGGTAAAAAAATCATATTCCTACGACAAAATGTTCGCGGTGATTATTCTGATCTCCGCGCTCAGCCTTATTCTTATGTGGTTTGTCAAGCTGCTGCAGAAGAAATGTATGCCGTGGGACAAGAAAAGTACAATTGAGGAGTAATTTATGAAAAAGAGAATTTTAGCATTTATAATGGCACTGACTATGACAGCTCTGCTTGCAGCGGGCTGTGCTTCAAACGGCGGCAGTTCTTCGCAGTCGTCAGAGGAAAGCAAAGAAAAAACAAAGATCACATTTGTGCTCGACTGGACGCCTAATACCAATCACACCGGGCTTTATGTAGCTCAGGATAAAGGCTATTTTGCGGAAGAAGGTCTTGAAGTTGAGATCGTTCAGCCGCCCGAGGACGGAGCGGAAGCGCTTGTCGGCGCCGGAAAGGCGCAGTTCTGCGTTGGCTTTCAGGACACAATGATCCCCGCTGTTGTAGGCGAAAACGCAATGCCGCTCGAGGCGGTAGCCGCGCTCGTCCAGCACAACACATCCGGTATAATCTCCCGCAAGGGCGACGGCATTGACCGCCCCAAGGGACTTGAGGGCAAAAAATACGCGACCTGGGATCTGCCTATCGAAAAAGCGACCTTGAAGCAGGTAGTTGAAGACGACGGCGGAGATTTCAGCAAGGTTCAGCTTATTCCCGAAACCGTTGACGATGAGGTCGCTACGCTCAAAACCAAAAAGATCGACGCGATCTGGATCTACTACGGCTGGGCGGGAATCAACGCTCAGGTCTCGGGCTACCAGACAGACTACTTTGCGTTCAAGGACATCAACCCTGTTTTTGACTACTACACACCCGTTGTTTTGGGCAACACAAACTGGATGAAAGAAAACACCGACGCCGCAAAGAAGTTCCTTGACTGCCTTAAAAGAGGCTATAAGTACGCGATCGACAATCCCGACGCGGCTTCCGAGATCCTGCTCAAGAACGCGCCCGAGCTTAACGAAAAGCTTGTAAAGGAAAGCCAGAAGTACCTTGCTCACGAGTATATCTCGGACGCGCCCAAGTGGGGTTATATCGACGCCAAAAGATGGAACGCGTTCTACAAGTGGATAAACGACAACAAGCTCTCAGAGGCAGAGATCCCCGAGAACTTCGGCTTTACAAACGATTATTTGAGTTGATATGCCCCATCTTGAAGTAAAAAACGTCAGCTTTACATATGACGGAAAAGAAAATACAATTGAAGATATCAATATCACGCTCGAGCAAAATGAGCTTGTTTGTCTGCTCGGCGTAAGCGGCTGCGGAAAGTCCACGCTTTTTAACGTTATATCGGGCTTGAATAAACCGAAAAGCGGCGGGGTTTTCCTTGACGGAAGGGAAATCACCGGACTCCCCGGCAGAATCAGCTATATGCTGCAAAAGGATCTGCTGCTCCCCTACCGCACCATCGAGGACAACGTTGCGCTCCCGCTAATCATCAAGGGCGAAAAGAAAAAGGCCGCCCGTCAAAAGGTGCAGCCGTACTTTGCCGAATTTTCACTTGAGGGCACACAAAAGAAGTACCCCAGCGAGCTTTCCGGCGGAATGAGACAGCGCGCGGCTTTGCTGAGGACATATATGTTTTCAAACTCCGTAGCGCTCCTTGACGAGCCGTTCAGCGCGCTTGACGCACTGACAAAAAGCGATATACACAGCTGGTATCTTGACGTAATGGAGCGGATAAAGCTATCTACTTTGTTTATTACGCACGATATTGACGAGGCTATCCTGCTGTCTGACAGGATATATCTTATGTCCGGCAAGCCCGGAAGGATAACAAAAGAGATAGTTATTGAAGAAAAAAAGCCGAGAAGCTCTGAATTCACTCTGACAGATAAGTTTTTGGAATACAAGCGTATGATCATCCATGAATTAAAATCCTAAAACTGAATTTTTATTGCATAACCACATCGATTTATGATATAATAGATATAATAAAAAATTTAGGAGGTAAATTATGGCTAATAAATACGCAGGTACACAGACAGAAAAGAACCTTATCGCGGCTTTCGCAGGTGAATCACAGGCTCGCAACAAGTACACTTACTTTGCTTCAAAGGCAAAGAAAGAGGGCTACGAGCAGATCGCGGCGCTGTTCCAAAAGACAGCGGATAACGAAAAGGAGCACGCGAAGATCTGGTTCAAGGAGCTTGAGGGTATCGGCACAACAGCCGAGAACTTAGCGGCTGCAGCCGAGGGCGAGAACTACGAGTGGACGGATATGTACGCGGGATTCGCAAAAACCGCCGAGGAAGAAGGCTTTAGCGAGCTCGCCGAAAAGTTCAGGCTCATCGCCGATATCGAAAAGAAGCACGAGGAGCGTTACCGCGCCCTGCTCAAAAACGTAGAGACCGCAAAGGTATTTGAAAAGAGCGAGGTCAAGGTTTGGGAATGCCGCAACTGCGGGCACATCGTGGTGGGCACCAAAGCGCCGGAGGTATGCCCTGTATGCGCCCATCCCCAGAGTTACTTTGAAGTGAACGCGGAAAACTATTGATCAGTATCATGAAGGAGGAGTATGCCATGACATTTTACAAATGCGAACACTGTGGCAACATCATCGCCCATATCCAGGATTCCGGTATCCGCTGTCATTGCTGCGGCGAGGAAATGAAGCCTTTAGTTCCCAACACCTCTGATGGAGCGGGTGAAAAGCACGTGCCCGTGGTGCA
>JBGULZ010000035.1:0-12752 GCA_045116595.1 Ruminococcus sp.
CGGGCTCGTCGAGGTTGATAGTGGGCGGAATCATGCCGTTCTCGATCGCCTTTACCGCCGCGATAGCTTCGATTGCGCCTGTCGCGCCGAGCATATGACCCGTCATCGACTTTGTGGAGCTGACGCTCGCCTTGTACGCGTTCTCGCCGAGGGCTGTCTTTATCGCCATAGTCTCGGTGAGGTCGTTGAGGTGGGTCGAGGTGCCGTGAGCGTTGATGTAAACCTCAGCGTCGTCCGCGACGTCAGCCTCCTTGAACGCGATCTCGATAGCTCTCGCAAGTCCTGCGCCCTCGGGATCGGGAGCGGTAACGTGGTGCGCGTCGCAGGTGTTTCCGTAGCCTGCGAACTCAGCGTAGATCTTCGCGCCGCGAGCCTTTGCGTGCTCGTATTCCTCGAGGATAAGCATGCCTGCGCCCTCGCCCATAACGAAGCCGTCGCGGTCCTTGTCAAACGGACGCGAAGCCTTTTTGGGGTCGGGGTTGGTAGAAAGCGCCTTCATATTCTGGAAGCCCGCTATCGTCAGCGGAGCAACTACCGCCTCGGCTCCGCCCGCGATTATCGCGTCTGCGTAGCCGTCCTTGACGGCGTGGAACGCCTCGCCGATCGAGTTCGTTCCCGTAGCGCACGCGCTCATTACCGAAAGGGTCACGCCCTTGGCGTTGAAGCGGATAGCCGCGTTGCCCGTGGCTATGTTGCCGATCATCATCGGGATAAAGAACGGAGAGACCTTGCGTGGTCCGCCGTGGTAGAGTCCCAGAGTGTTATTTACAAATGTATTGAGTCCGCCGATCCCCGCGCCGATATAAACGCCGAAGCGGTTCTCGTCGATCTTGCCTATGATGCCGCTGTCGTCCACCGCCTGCTGAGCCGCCGCGAGGGCGTACTGGCAGTAGATATCGAGCTTTTTGGCTTCTCTTTTTTCAAAATATTTTTCGGGCTCAAAGTCCTTGACCGTGCCCGCTATATGTACCTTTAGATCGCTCGTGTCGAACGCGGTGATCTCCTCGATACCGCAAACGCCGTCGAGCATATTCTTCCACATCGTTTCGATGTCGTTACCAACGGGGCTTACCGCTCCGAGTCCTGTCACTACAACTCTTCTGCTCATAATAAACCTCCGTTAAATCGCGAGTCCGCCGTCAACGCGGATGACTTCGCCCGTTACATAAGCCGCCTCGTCCGAGCAGAGGAAGGCCACTACGTTCGCTACGTCCTCGGGAGTGCCGATGCGCTTTGCGGGGATCTGCGCCTTCATAGTTTCCTTGACCTTGTCGGAGAGCACGTTTGTCATATCGGTCCCGATGTATCCGGGGGCAACGGCGTTGACCGTTACGTTCCTGCCCGCGAGCTCGCGCGCGACAGACTTTGTGAGTCCGATGATGCCCGCCTTTGAAGCGGAATAGTTTGCCTGGCCGGCGTTGCCGATAAGACCGACTATCGAAGAAGTGCTGACGATCCTGCCGCCGCGGTTCTTCATAAAGTGCTTGTAAAAATGCTTGATCATATTGAAGGTGCCCTTGAGATTGACGTTGATAACAGCGTCAAAGTCGCTCTCCTCCATATTGAGCACGAGCTTGTCGCGGGTGATTCCCGCGTTGTTGATGAGGATATCGACCTTGCCGAATTCCTCGATGACCTGCTCGGATACCGCCTTTGATTTTTCAAAATCCGATACGTCGCAGAAATACTGCTCAACCTTTGTGCCGTACTGCTCAAGCTCCGCCTTTGCAGCAGCGCCCTCGCTCTCGTCGCCGACATAGAGCACGGCGATATTAGCGCCGCCCTCGGCGAGTTTTTTCGCTATCGCGAGTCCGATTCCTCTTGAGCCGCCTGTGATGACGGCGGTTTTATTCTTAAAATCCATAACTACTCCTCGTTTCTTTACAGCTCTAAAGCCTCAATATCTGCTGGTGTTTCTATTTTGAACGCCTTGACGTCGGCGTTTATTCTCTTGATAAGTCCGGTAAGGGTCTTGCCCACGCCGACCTCAATGAATGTGTCGACTCCGCTTTCGACCATATTTTCAACTATGCTCTGCCAGCGCACAGGGCTTTCGACCTGCGCCTTTACAAGCGATTTGAAGTCTCCCTCGTAGGGCTTAGCGGTCACATCGGAATAAATCTCGATTTTCGGCTGCTTGAACTCAACATCCTGCATATACTCCGCAAGCCCTTCCGCAGCCGCCGCCATAAACGGAGAGTGGAACGCTCCGCTGACCGCGAGCAGCTTTGCTCTGCCGCCGGCTTCCTTGACCGCCTCGCAGAACGCGTCGGCGTTCTCGCTTGTTGTCGCCACGACCGTCTGCGCGGGGGAATTGTAGTTTACGGGATATGTTTTGTCGAATTTATCGCAGATCTCCTCGACCTTTTCGGGCGGTATCTTCATCACCGCCGCCATAGCTCCGGGATTTTCCGTCGCCGCCTTGTCCATCAGCTCGCCGCGCTTGCATACAAGCTTGAACGCCTCTTCGTCGGTCAAAATCTCAGAGAACGCCAGCGCCGCGATCTCTCCGAGCGAGAATCCCGCAACGCAGTCGGGCTTTATCCCCTTTTCTTCAAGCGCGCGCGCCGCCGCCAGATCGGCGGTAAAAACGCACGGCTGGGTGTTTATCGTCCTGTTGAGCTCCTCCGGTGTGCCCTCAAAGCACATTTTTGAGGTCCCTTCTCTGACGGAATCCGCCATATCATAGACCGCTTTTGCCGCGGGAGAAGCCGAATAAAGCTCGCTGCCCATTCCGCTGTACTGGGCGCCCTGTCCGGAAAAAACAAATGCTATTTTACCCATTTTGACGCTCCGTTCAATACTTCCTCAGCCTGCGCGAACATCTCGGTGATAATCTCGCGCGAGGTCTGTTCCTCTTTTACCATTGACGCTACCTGACCTGCCAATACGCAGCCGTTCTTGACGTCGCCTTCACGTGCGGCGATCCTGAGAACGCCCGTAGCCATCTTTTCGAGCTCCTCGTCCGAAACAGTTGATGAGTCGTACTCCGCCTTTTGATATTGTCTTGTAAAGGCGTTTTTGATAGAGCGCACGGGATGTCCGAGGCGCTTACCGGTCACTACCGAGTCGATATCCTTAGCCTTTAATACCTTGTCCTTGTACTCCTGAGCGATGGTGCATTCCTTTGCTACCAAAAATCTGGTACCGACCTGAACGCCGACCGCTCCGAGCATAAACGCCGCCGCGAGCTGTCTGCCGTCCGCGATACCGCCCGCCGCGATAACGGGGATAGACACCGCGTCAACTACCTGCGGTACGAGCGCCATCGTTGTGAGCTCGCCCACATGTCCGCCGCTTTCGCCGCCCTCGGCTATAACGGCAAAGGCTCCGAGCTTTTCCATCCTTCTGGCGAGGGCTGTCGAGGGAACTACGGGAATGACCTTGATGCCTGCCGCGAGCCATTTTTCCATATATTTGCCGGGATTTCCCGCGCCTGTTGTTACGACCTTGACGCCCTCTTCAACGACGACATCAGCGACCTCGTCCGCAAACGGGCTCATCAGCATAATGTTAACGCCGAAGGACTTGTCGGTCAGCTCCTTGCACTTTTTTATCTCGTCACGGAGCTGCTCTCCGTTAGAGTTCATAGCCGCTATCAAGCCCAAGCCGCCCGCGTTTGAAACGCCCGCGGCGAGAGAAGCGTCGGCTACCCAAGCCATACCTCCCTGAAAAATCGGGAACTCGAGTCCGAGGCTTTGGTCGATTACCGTAGATATCATATGTACATTCTCCTTTTCCGGCGAAAGAATTCGGTAAAAACCGCATAATTCGCGCAAAATATTGTTATTTCCGAACAAGTAAAAATCGGGATTTTAAACTAAAGATATAATTAGCGCATTATTAAATCTATCATACCGCAAAATGGCAAAAAAGTCAATCATAATAGTTGAAAGTTAATAGGTTTGTTTGTAGTGGCGGGGCTTGCCCCCGCCTCATAGCACAATGCGTTTGTTCACGCAGAAAAACTTGATAGGACTTCAAATATAGATTGAACGCCCACGGGAGCCCGTAGCCGGGCGGCAACCTTAGCACGTCGGCAAACCTTTTGTCACTTCGTGACATTTCCCTTAAAAAGGGAATCACCTTTTGCCGCTTTGCGGCATTTCCCCTATTAGGGGAATTTCACATAGGTGCTCCCCTACATTATCAAGGATAAGTATGCTGTTATTTCTTAAGTTGACGATATTCACTGCGGTTTGGAGCGAAGCTCCCCTTGATCTTCTGCCTTTCGTTTTCAATTTTCAACTGCAATAGTCCTCTATCGCCTTTTGCAGCTCCTTTTCACCGCTGACCCTTACTCCCTTTTCGAGCTCTTCCCTGTCGATTTTGGGCAGTGTGTTAGCGTAGGTTTCTGTCACGATGAACGGTTTTTCTTCTCCGTCTCCGAACACAGCGACCCTGCCGTTTTCTATACCGATAACAAACGCTTTTTCCTCCGTCACGGTCTGCTGCGCGCTTGTGTTTTGCGCAGAAGCCGGACCTGCAGCGAGCGTGCTTATCAGCACACAGCTTATCAATACAACGCCCGTTACGGCGATCAAAATCAATTTTTTCATAAACAAATCCCTCCGCATAGCCGGTGTTTTGGGATTATTTTTTCACATATCCATCATAATATTCACCCTTTTATATAAAATTAGACCGCCTAAAACTCATATTTTCTAATAGAAAATTAAAATTAGATATTTATTTTTCTTAATAAAAGTGCTATAATAAGTTATAAATACGCTCTTGTAAGCTTTACTTGGGCGGATCAAATAACTTAAACCCAAAATTTTTTACACGAACAGAGGTAAAAATATGCGTAACAAACGTGAAACCGATATCAGCACCTACACGGGAAAGATCCCCGAGCTTGCCCCTGAAAAGAAAAAAAGCGAAAGCGGAGCCGCGCGCTTTTTTAAGGCGATCGGCAAATTTCTTTTGACAGTATTCAGCGTTTTACTGGTCGCGGGCATCATCACGGGAATATCTCTTTCGATCTACATCTTCTCTTTGGCTAACGAGCCGACGGGTATCGACCTCAAGGCGAAGTCGATGAACCAGACGAGCCGTATCCTTGTCAAAGATGAAAAGTCGGGAGAATTTGTTGAGAAGCGCAAGCTTTACAGCACCGAAAACCGTATCTGGGTAAACAATCAGGACATTCCCGCTTATATGAAGGAAGCTCAGGTCGCGATCGAGGACAAGCGATTCTACGAGCACAACGGCGTTGACTGGCAGCGTACGCTTTCCGCTATCGCTACCCTTACGACCGGCTCCGACACATACGGCGGTTCGACCATCACCCAGCAGCTCATCAAGAACATAACCGATGACAACGAGGTTTCGATCAACCGTAAGCTGCGCGAGATCTGCAAGGCGCTCAAGCTTGAAAAGGAATACACAAAGGATCAGATCCTCGAGGCGTACTTAAACGTTGTAAACTTCGGCAACAACTGCCAGGGCGTTGAGGCGGCGGCTCAGCTGTATTTTGACAAGAGCATCAAGGACTGCTCGCTTGCCGAATGCGCCGCTATCGCGGGTATCACCCAGAACCCCTCGCAGTTCAACCCGTTGATCTACCCCGAAAACAACCAAAAGCGCCGCAATATCATTCTTGCCGAAATGCACGACCAAGATATAATCTCCGACGCCGAGTATGAAAAGGCAAAGCAGGAAAGCGCGAATATGAAATTCGTCGGCTTCAAGGCTCCCAATGAGGATGAGGACGAGGACGAGGACGCCGAGAACATCCAGAACTGGTATGAGGACCAGATCGTGTTCGACCTCAGGCGCGATCTTGCCCAGTACTACAACATAAGCGAGACGGCTGCGTCCGAAAAGATCTATACAGAGGGACTTAAAATATACAGCGCTATGGACGAGAGTATGCAGAACTACATCGAACAGGCAGCTCTCAATATGGATAAAGGCCCCGACCCCGACCTTCAGATAGGTTCGGTAATGATGGGCTTTGACGGCAGAGTCATTGCCGCTGTAGGCAGTACTAAGAGAAAAACCGGCGACCTTGAGTGGGACAGATCGAGCCACTCGACGCTGCAGCCCGGTTCGGCGATCAAACCGCTGTTTGTATATCCGATCGCCATTAACACCAAGCAGCTTTACTATTCATCGACCGTGCTCGACGAACCGCTCGAAAAATATGAGGTCGACGACAACGGCAACTATATATCGGGTCCGCGAAACGCTTACGGCTCTTACTTTGGCAATATGCTTTTGCCCGACGCTATCGAGTACTCCTCAAACGCAACGGCGGTACAGGTAATGGAGCTTATCGGCGGTCCTACCGTAGCCTATGAGCAGGCGGTCACCAAGATGGGCTTTGAACACCTCAAGCAGGAAGACGCCAACCTGACCGGTGCGCTTTCTATCGGCGGTATGCACGGCGGTGTTACCGTCAGGGAGATGGCGGCGGCTTACGCGTATATGGGCAACGGCGGACTTTACTACAAGCCCTATACCTACTACTATGTCACCGACAGCGAAGACAATGTTATCATAGATAACCGCGAGCAGATACCCAAGCAGGCTTACTCCGGCGAGACCGCGATGATAATGAACAGGCTGCTCCCCTACAACGTTGAAAACAGCCAGCATACCCGCGCGATGTACGCCAAGATCTCAGGCTGGGATATCGTGGGCAAGACAGGTACGACCAACGACGATAAGGACGCGTGGTTCTGCGGACTTTCTCCGTACTGCGTAATGGCTACCTGGACAGGCTTTGACAGCCCGGCGACTATCTCGGATACGACCCATTCGGCAAAATTCTTTGCTACAGTAATGGGAGAGTACCTCAAAAACAAAGAACAAAAGAAATACCTGACGTCTCCGAACGTTATAGCGGCGACATATAACCCGTTGTCCGGACTTGTCGTTTCGACTGAGGATGTGTCGGGCAAATATATCGGCTACTACACCGAGGATAATATGCCGGCGTTCGGCTCTCCCTACTACGGCGATGTATCATACGGAGACAACAGCAATGCCGACTACGGCGCGGGCTACTCAAATGATTACTCCGGCGGAGACGGCGGCGGTGCCGAAAGCGCTGCCGGCGGTGGCGGAGGCGGCGAAAGCTCTGCCGCAGGCGGAGGTCAAGCTTCCGACGCAGGCGGCGGTGGCGGTCAGGCTTCCGATGCCGGTGGCGGCGGAGGCGGTCAGGCTTCCGATGCCGGTGGCGGCGGAGGCGGCGGTCAAGCTTCCGATGCCGGTGGCGGCGGAGGCGGCGGTCAAGCTTCCGGAGGCGGCGAAGCTCCCGGCGGCGACGGCGCACAGCCACAGTAGATCGAAATTCGCCTTCGTCGAGCTAAATTTGGCTGCGCCAAGCTAAATTACGGCTGACGCCGCAGCTAAATTTGCTTCGCAAGTTGATTAAGGATTTAGCTTTTCGGTTCGCCGAAAAAATCAGCTATTAACAGAAAGGTTAGGTAGAACATGGTTTCAATTGCAGTAATGGGACACGGAGTAGTCGGCTCTGGCGTCGTTGAAATATTATTGACTCACAAGCAAAAGCTCTTTTCGCATCTCGGCGAGGAGATCTACGTTAAAAAGGTTCTCGATTTGCGCGAGTTCCCCGACAGCCCCATAGCGGACAGATTCACAAAGAACTTTGAAGATATCATCAATGACCTCGAGATCAGAGTCGTTGTTGAGGTAATGGGCGGTATTAACCCCGCGTACGACTACGTTAAGCGTTCGCTCAAGGCGGGCAAAAGCGTTGTGACCTCCAACAAGGAGCTCGTTGCCGCTCACGGCGCTGAGCTTTTGGAGATAGCGAGACAGGAAAACGTAAACTTCCTGTTTGAGGCGTCTGTCGGCGGCGGTATCCCGATCATCCGCCCGATGAACCAGTGCCTTGTCGCCAACAACGTTGACGAGATCGCGGGTATCCTTAACGGAACAACAAACTTTATTTTGACTAAAATGATAGAAGACGGTATGCAGTTTGACGACGCTCTCAAGCTCGCTCAGGATCTCGGCTTTGCGGAGCGCAATCCCGCGGCGGACATCGAGGGTCACGACGCGTGCCGCAAGATCTGTATCCTCGCTTCTCTGGCGTTCGGAAAACACGTTTATCCCGACGCCGTACATACAGAGGGAATCACAAACATCACTCTTGAGGACGTTAAGTTCGCCGAGAAGTTCGGCTGCGTGATAAAGCTCATCAGCAGGGTCAAGAGACTCGAAAACGGCAAGATCGACATCATCACAGCGCCTATGCTCGTTCCGAACAAGAGCCAGCTGGCTAACATCGACTACGAGTTCAACGGTATTATGGTAAGGGGCGACTGCACGGGCGACGTTGTATTCTACGGCAAGGGCGCGGGCAAGCTGCCCACAGCCAGCGCGGTATGCGCCGACATCGTTGACTGCTGTATGCACCGTAAATCACGCCGCTTCCTGTTCTGGGCGGACGGCGACGGCAGCAACATCATCAGCGTTGACGACAGCGTATTTAAAATGTATCTGCGTCTCAACGGAGACAAAGCCGTTAAAAAGGCCGAGGCTGTGTTCGGCAAGGTCACCGCTATCGAGGACGACAAGCGCGGCGCTGTTATCACCGAGGCTATGACGCTTGCGGACTTCAGCGAGAAATGCGCTGCGCTTTCCGCGGAGGGCGTTAAGATCCTCTCTACGATCCGTATGGGAGAGCTGTAAGAGCGAAATTCGCATTCGCGAGCTAAATTTGGCTGCGCCAAGCTAAATTACAGCTTACGCTGCAGCTAAATTTGCTTCGCAAGCTTGTTTCTTCAAGATCAACACAGCGCGCCGACGGCGCATTTAGCTATTGAGCGAAGCGAGATAATTTAGCTGTTTCCGCAGGAAACTATTTAGCTGCCGCAGAGCGGCAATTTAGCTTTAATATATATTGGGTAATGTAATTTAAGTAATCAAAAATCAAGCACAAAGAGGAGAAGAACAATGAGTTTAATAGTTCAAAAATTCGGCGGAACATCTGTCCGCGACGCCGAGCGCGTGATGAACGTGGCGAAGATCGTCACCGACACCTACGCGAAGGGCAACGATGTTGTTGTTGTCGTATCGGCTCAGGGCGATTTTACCGATGTTCTGGTTGACAAGCAGGAGGAGATCAACCCCAACGCCTCGCGAAGAGAAAAGGATATGCTCCTTGCCGCGGGCGAACAGATCTCTATCGCTCTGCTCGCTATGGCTATCGAAAAGCTCGGCTATCACGCCGTATCGCTTTTAGGCTGGCAGGCGGGATTTTCGACCTCGTCCGCTCACACGAGCGCGAGGATCAAAAATGTCGATCCGTCAAGGATCCAGGCAGCTATCGACAAGAGGAATATCGTTGTGGTGGCGGGCTTCCAGGGGATCTCGCGCTTCGGCGATATCACGACCTTGGGCAGAGGCGGCTCAGATACGAGCGCGGTCGCTATCGCGGCGGCGATGAACGCTGACCTTTGCCAGATCTACACCGATGTTGAGGGCGTGTTCACCGCTGATCCGCGCAAGATACCCAACGCGCAGAAGCTCAAGGAGATCTCTTACGACGAGATGCTCGAGCTCGCTACGATGGGCGCGCAGGTGCTCAACAACCGTTCGGTCGAGATGGCTAAAAAATACAACATCGAGCTCGAGGTGCTCTCAAGCCTTACAAGAGTTCCGGGTACAATAGTAAAGGAGAAAACAAGAATGGAAAAAATGTTAATCAGCGGCGTTGCCAAGGATAATGAAGTTGCGAGAATTTCGGTTGTGGGCGTTCCCAACAATCCCGGATTCGCGTTCAAGCTGTTCTCCAGACTTTCCAAAAAGAACATCAATGTAGACATCATCCTGCAGTCTATCGGTCACGACGGCAAAAAGGATATCAGCTTTACCGTTGCAAAGGACAGGGGCGAAGAGGCTGTTGAGGCGCTCAGAGGTTATGTTGACGACATCGGCGCCAAGGAGATCCTCTATGATGATAACGTAGCAAAGGTTTCTATCGTCGGCGCGGGTATGGAAAGCCACGCAGGCGTTGCCACAAAGATGTTTGAGGCGCTCTATGACGCTCAGATCAACATCCAGATGATCTCCACCAGCGAGATCAAGACCTCCGTTCTTATCGAAGCGAAGGACGCTGACAAGGCTGTCGCTGCTATCCACGAGAAGTTCTTCGGCTAAGCGGCACTGTGTCCGGTCCGCCTGTTGACAGCACCGCATTTTGTCGGCGGGTCGAAACCTGAATAAAACAAAACGCCATTCCCGATCACCTGAAGCGGAATGGCGTTTTTTGCGTATAATTTTCTTAAAACCGGATTCTTTCATTTTTCAGCCTTGAATACATTTATAAACCGTGATATAATAGGCTTTGTGATAAAAATATAACAATTTGGAGATGAACATATGGAGTACAAGTTTTCAGACAGAGTCCAGACTCTTAAGCCCAGCGCGATAAGAGAAATTTTTAAATATGCCGCCGACCCCTCGGTGGTATCGCTTTCGGCGGGAAATCCCTCGCCCGACGCCTTCCCCGCAAAGGAGATCGCAGAGATATCGGCAAAGGTGCTTGCCGAAAACCCGATCTCGGTTTTGCAGTACAGCGTTTCTGAGGGTTACACCCCGCTCAGGCAGCATATGATGGAGTATATGCAGAAAAATCACAACACCGGCAGCGACAACGACGATATCCTTATAACCACGGGCGCGCAGCAGATCATGGATCTTTGCACCAAGGCGCTCGTCAATGAGGGCGAAGTAGTTATCTGCGAGGCTCCGTCGTTTATCGGCTCGCTCAACACCTTCCGCAGCTACAACGCCAAGCTTGTGGGCGTTACCGTTGAGCCCGACGGTATGAGCACCGTTGAGCTTGAGCAAAAGCTAAAGGAAAACCCCAACGCCAAGCTGATTTATACTATCCCGAATTTCCAGAACCCCTCGGGCGTTACAATGAGCCTTGAAAAGCGCAAAAAGGTCTATGAGCTCGCCAAAAAATACGGCGTTTTGATAATCGAGGACAACCCCTACGGCGACCTGCGCTACAGCGGAGAAAATCTTCCGAACATCAAGAGCTTTGACACCGACGGTATCGTTATATACGCGGGCTCGTTCTCAAAGGTAATCTCGCCCGGTATGCGCGTGGCGTACACCATCGCGCCTAAGCCGGTCTTCCAGAAGCTCGTTGTATGCAAGCAGGGCAACGACGTCCACACGAACGTCTGGTCACAGTACGTCTGCGACGAGTTCATCACAAAGTACGACTTTAACGCCCACCTTGAAAAGCTCAGGAAGATATACACCAAAAAGGCACAGTTCTGTATGGATCTGCTCGACAAATACTGCCTGCCCGGTATCACCTATCACAAGGTCGACGGCGGACTGTTCATCTGGTGCGACCTGCCCAAGGACGTTGATATGCCGCAGTTCTGCAAGACCGCAGTGCTCAACAAGGTCTGCGTAGTGCCCGGCAACGCATTTTTGACCGACGAAAACGACGAGTGCCACAGCTTCAGGATCAACTTCTCGACCCCCACGGACGAGCAGCTTGAAAAGGGCATCAAGATCTTAGGCAAGCTTGCCAACTCATAAACGGAGGAAATATAAATGGAAAACCAAAAGCAAATCATCTTAACAGGCGACCGCCCTACCGGACGGCTCCACCTCGGCCACTATGTCGGCTCGCTCAAAAGGCGCGTTGAGCTGCAAAACTCAGGCAAGTTTGACGAGATAAACATCCTTATCGCGGACGATCAGGCGCTGACTGACAATGCCGACAACCCCGATAAGATCCGCGACAACATAATCAACGTTGTGCTCGACTACCTCTCGGTCGGCCTTGACCCCGAAAAAACAACCATCTGCGTTCAGTCGGCGCTCCCCGCTCTGCACGCGCTGACCTTCTATTATATGAACCTTGTCACCACCGCCCGTCTGGTGCGCAACCCAACCGTCAAGGCGGAGATTCAGATGCGCGGCTTTGCTGACGAAGGTCTGCCCGTCGGATTCTTCAACTATCCCGTTTCTCAGGCGGCGGACATCACGGCGTTCAACGCTACGGTCGTTCCCGTCGGCGAGGATCAGCTGCCGATGATCGAGCAGACAAGGGAGATCGTTGAAAAATTCAACAGACTTTACGGCGAGACCCTCGTGCTCCCCAACGCTATGATACCTGAGAACGAAACTCAGCGCCGCCTGCCCGGAGTTGACGGCAAGGCTAAGATGAGCAAGTCGCTCGGCAACTGCATTTATCTTTCAGACACGGCAAAGACTATCAAAAAGCAGGTCAACGGCAAGATGTTCACCGACCCGACCCACCTGAGGATAGAGGATCCCGGTCATACCGAGGGAAACGTTGTATTCACCTATCTTGACGCGCTTTGCACCGACGATCACTTTGCCGAGTATCTGCCCGAATACGCTAACCTTGATGAGATGAAGGCTCACTACCACCGCGGCGGACTGGGCGACGGCAAATGCAAAAAGTTCCTGATACAAGTTCTTGAGGAAACCCTTTCCCCCATCCGCGCCGAGCGCGCAAAATGGGAAAAGGATATCGCGTCGGTTTACGATATCCTTCAAGCCGGAACAGCCAAGGCGAGAGAGACTACTAACGAAACCCTCGCCAGAGTTCAAAAGGCGATGAGGATCGACTACTTTGCCGACCGCTCTATCATAAAAGAATGGGAAGCCTTACTTAAACAAGCTAATAACTAACAAAGCAAAAACGCTTTTGACATCGTGATATGATGTCAAAAGCGTTTATTTTTTCCGATATCATTTTAATTCTTATCTATCCAGCC
>JBGULZ010000036.1:0-3213 GCA_045116595.1 Ruminococcus sp.
CAAGCGGATTGATCGCGGGTGAAAGCCTATGATCAGAGTGAGCAATATCCGCATCCCTCTCTCCTACTCCGACGATACATTGAAGAAAAAGGTATGCAGGGAACTCAAAATAAACGACGGCGCGATAAAGAGTCTCAGCTTGTACAGGCGCTCGATAGACGCGCGCAAAAAGGATAATATTTATTTTTTGTGCTCGGTCGACGTTGAGCTTTATTCAAACGAAAACGCCGCTGTAAAAAAGTGCAAAAACGCCGCTATCGTAAAGCCTTATAATTATGAAGTGCCAATGTGGAACGGTGACAGCTCTCCGCTTGTTGTCGGTATGGGACCCGCCGGATTGTTCGCGGCGCTTATTCTTGCGCAGAGCGGCGCTAAGCCAATCGTTATTGAGCGCGGCAGGGATGTTGACAGCAGGACTGCCGATGTTGATAAATTCTGGAGCAGCGGAAAGCTGAACTGTGAGTCAAACGTGCAGTTCGGCGAGGGCGGCGCGGGCACGTTCTCTGACGGAAAGCTGAACACAGGCACAAAGGACAACCGCCAGCGCAAGGTGCTCAATGAATTTGTAAGCCACGGCGCACCCGAGGAGATTCTTTATAACGCAAAGCCGCATATCGGCACGGACAAGCTGAAAATCACGGTCAAGAGCATAAGGGAAGAAATCATCAGCCTCGGCGGAACAGTGATGTTTGAAACAAAGCTTACCGGTATAAAGGATAAGGACGGAAAAATCACCGGCGCGATAGTTGAGCGCGGCGGCAAGGAATCCGTAATCGAAACCGAAAATATCATTTTAGCGATCGGTCACAGCGCGAGGGATACGTTTGAAATGCTCCACGGAAAAAAGCTGCCGATAGAGGCAAAGGCGTTTTCTGTCGGCGCGAGGATAGAACACCTGTGCGAGGAGATCGACAAAAGCCAGTACGGAAAATTTGCCGGAAACAAAGCCCTCGGCGCAGCTTATTACAAGATGAACGTCCGCACAGAGGACAAGCGCGGAGCGTATACCTTCTGTATGTGCCCGGGCGGCAAGGTCGTAAACGCGTCGAGTGAGGAGAATATGCTCTGCACCAACGGTATGAGCGAATTCAAGCGCGACAGCGTAAATTCAAACGCCGCTTTGCTCGTCGGCGTGACCCCCGACGATTATGACAGCGACAGTCCGCTCGGCGGAATGTACTTTCAGCGCAGGCTAGAAAAGGCGGCTTATGAGCTCGGCGGCGGAAATTATACCGCGCCGGTGCAGACGGTCGGGGACTTTATAAACGGCAGAAAAACAAGCAGTATCGGCTCGGTAAAGCCGAGTATTTTGCCGAATTACGAGCTGAGCGACCTCAACCGCATCCTGCCCGAATATGTCAGCGGCAATATGAAAACCGCTATACGCGATATGGGCAAAAAGCTGCGCGGCTTTGACTGCGATGACGCTGTTTTGACCGGGCTTGAAACAAGAAGCTCCTCACCTATACGGATAATCAGGGATAACAAAACGCTGCAAAGCATAGCGCTCGGCGGACTTTACCCCTGCGGCGAGGGCGCGGGATATGCCGGCGGAATAATCTCAGCCGCTGTTGACGGAATAAAATGTGCCGAGGCGGTAATTAATTCAAATAATAATTGATTTATACAGAGTATTCTGTTACAATAAATAATGACTAAGGGGGAATTGGTATGTATAATAAAAACCTTATCGACCTTGAATCGATGTCGACTAAGCAAATCGACAAACTTGTAAAAAAGGCGCAAAAAATAATGAAGAGCCCTGCGGACTACCGCCACGCCTGTGACGGAAAAATACTGGCGACCCTGTTTTATGAGCCGAGCACGAGGACTCAGATGTCGTTCCAGACCGCTATGCTTAAGCTCGGCGGAAGAACGATCGGCTTTGACAACCCGATGAATTCCTCGGTCGCGAAGGGCGAGAATTTGAAAGACACAGTCAGCGTTATCAGCGGATACGCCGACATCATCGCAATGCGCCACCCTGTTGAGGGTACGGCTATGGCGGCGTCGCTTTACTCCGAGATACCGTTTATAAACTGCGGAGACGGAGGTCACCTCCACCCCACCCAGACGCTTACCGATATCGTTACTCTGAGCTGCGAAAAAGGCAGGCTCGATAATCTTAAGATCGGCGTTTGCGGCGATCTGCTCAACGGCAGAACAGTACACTCTCTGATAAAGGCGCTCGCGAAGTACGATAACAACTCATTCACGCTTATCTCTACTCCCGAGCTTGAGGTTCCTCTGTACATCATTGATATCCTTGAATCTCACAACTGCAAATATTCGATATCTCACAATCTTGCCGAGGCGATCACTGACCTCGATATGCTTTATATGACGAGGATCCAGCGCGAAAGGTTCAAGAGCGAGGAGGATTACCTTGCGCAAAAGGATGTTTTTGTCCTCGACAAGCCGAAGCTCGAGCTCGCGCGCGAGGATATGATAGTTCTTCATCCGCTCCCCAGGGTCAACGAGATCACCGTTGATATCGACGACGACCCCAGAGCGCTCTACTTTAAGCAGGCGCAGTACGGAATGTACGGAAGAATGGCTTTGATACTTCTGCTTTTGCAGGACGAGGATTTTGTCTTGAAGGCAAGGGATAAGGAAATCAGCGAACACCGCTGCAAAAACCCGAAGTGCGTTACACAGATCGAAACATACCTCCCGAACTACTGCTATGAAAAGCTCGGTATGCAGATGTGCGATTACTGCGACAAGCGCATCGACTAAATCAAAATATAACTAAACGCAAAAAGAGCCGGTATAAAACCGACTCTTTTTTCTTATACAGAATTATTATTCGTTGTCTGTTGAGTCCTCCGCAGGGGTGAAATCCTCAAAGGTCTGAGTGATCTCAACTTCGGGTGTCTCAAAAGCTTCCGTTACAGTCTCTGTTACGGGCTCAGATACGATCTCGTCATCATCGTCGTCTTCCTCGATCGGCTCTACATAAGTGCCGTTCATAACAGCCTCAAAGTCTGTGCTGCTCATCTTCTCGTGCTTGATAAGATAAGCCGCGATCTCGTGGAGCTTGTCGATATTCTCACTGAGGAGCTTTTCAGCCTTAGCGTAGGCCTCGTTGACGATCTCGAGCACGAGCTCGTCGATCTTGGCGGCGGTAGCCTCGGAATAATCCTGAGTTCTGCCGTAATCCCTTCCGAGGAATACGCTTCCGCTCTCGCTGCCGTAGTTAACGCAGCCGAG
>JBGULZ010000037.1:0-4503 GCA_045116595.1 Ruminococcus sp.
AGACAATCTTTGCGGTCTATTTTCCGCAATACTGCGTTGTCGTCCTTGCAAGGCGCCAGCCTTGCTGCGTCCTTCGCCTTGTCTTGCGAAAAATATCCTCGCAAAATATAAGTCTACTTTCTATCAGGAATTAGTATCAGGAGTTTTTTTATGTGCGAAATATATGGCTTCTCGGGCAACCGAAGCAGAAAACTGAATAATGATTTGCAAGAGTTTTACTCCCACTCTGCCGAACATCCCAACGGGTGGGGACTTGCGCTGTTCGATGAACAACAAACCGAATTATTGAAGGAAGTATTCCGCGCCGACAAAAGCGCATTGCTGAAGAAAAAACTCGACGCTCCGGTCAAGGCAAAGACCGCGCTGGCTCATATCCGCCTGGCGACCATCGGCAATGTGGAGCAGGACAACTGCCACCCCTTTGCGGCGAACGACAACAGCGGCAGAACGTGGATGCTGATCCACAACGGAACGGTATTTGAAAACGACAGGCTGAATAAATACATCTTTCTGCAAAAGGGCGAAACAGACAGCGAGCGGATACTGCTTTACATCATCGACCGTATCAACGAATCGAGCGCGCTGTTGAGACGCTTCCCGACTGCTGCCGAGCGTTTTGAGATTTTGGATGAGATAGTCCGCGACAGCTCACCGAAAAACAAACTGAATCTATTGATCTATGACGGCGAGCTGGTCTACGCGCACACCAATTTCCGCGACTCGCTTTATTACCGAAAGGATGAAAGCGGCGTGACCTTTTCAACGCGTCCGCTGTCGGAGGGAGCTTGGGAAAGCGTACCGTTTACGACCCTGCTCGGATATAAAAACGGCGAACGTTTATACACGGGAACGAATCACGGGAATGAATATTTCTTTGACCCATCTACATACAAGCCGCTTTATATGGCATATTCGGGATTATAAGGAGAATAAAAATGAACGCTCAAAAATTGATATACGACCGCTTTATCGCGCCGCTGAAAAAACCTCGCGCAAGCTATATCGGAATAGAAATAGAAATGCCGGTCGTGAATCTCAGTGGTGAAAAAACCGACAAATCCGTAAGTGTCGCCGCCGTTCACAGGGCAATGGAGCATTTTGGTTTTACGCCGCATAAGTTTGACGACGAAGGAGTTTGCCACGAAGCGGTATGTGACGATACAGGCGACGTTTTCTCATTTGACTGCTCCTACAACAATTTTGAAATATCCCTCGGACGTGTGCGCACGCTCCACGAAGCACAGGCGAGATTCCGCGATTATGTCAGCTTTATAAACGGAGAACTGAGCCGCAGCGGACACACGTTAACGGGCTTGGGCGTCAACCCGAATTACAAAATCAATGATTACAACTATGTGCCGTCTCCGCGCTACCGTATGCTGGAAGGATATCTGAAAAAGTGTAAGATCTGGAACGGTCCGTTTCATCCGCATTTCGGCTACGGAACATTTTCAAGCGCGTCTCAGGTACAGCTTGACGTTACCGAGGAAAATCTCTGCGAAACCATTGAAGCGTTTTCGCTCGTTGAACCGCTGAAGGCTGTGTTGTTCGCCAATTCCTATCTGCCCGATATTTCCGAGCTGCTTTGCGTGAGAGATCATTTTTGGGAACAGAGCCCTCACGGCATAAATCCGAGAAACGTCGGCTTTTTTGAGCCTCTGCCGAAAACTATCGGCGAGATCACGGAGTATTTGAGCAATGCAAGTATTTTCTGTACCGAGCGCAACGGAAAATATCTGTTCTTCTATCCGATACCCTTTGACGAATACCTCGAACGCGGCATCGTCGAGGCAGAGTATTACGATGGTGAATATCACGCCTGTTCCTTTGCTCCAAAGGTAGAGGATATCGCGTATCTCAGGACATATAAGCAGATCGATCTCACATCACGCGGAACGCTGGAATTCCGTTCTGCCTGTACTCAGCCGCTCAAAGAAGCGATGACCGTGGCGGCGTTCCATCTCGGGTTGATGGCTCAAACGGAAGGATTGACCGCTTTACTGAAAACCTCTTTTATATATCAAACAAATGAAAAACCCGCGCAGCTCCGTCACAAAATGAACCGCGCGGATTTTCTTTCCTATGTTGACGAGGATGAATTGAAAGCATTGTTAAACGATGTTTTACAGCTCTGCAAGGAGGGCTTGAAGAAACGCGGTTATTCCGAGGAAATCTATTTGTCGCCGCTGTTTGAAAGGGCAAGGACCTTGACATCTCCGTCCGGATATTTGCTTCAAAATGAAATTAAAAAAGTGATTTTGGAATACGCGAAACTGTAGGTGATATTATGACAAAAATATTCAATACTACCAATGTGCGGCTTTTGAGCGGCACCTTCGGCTTGGAACGCGAAACATTGCGCGTGACTGCCGAGGGCAGCATGGCGCGATCGCCGCACCCGTTTCCGGACGATCCGCATATCGTAAAGGATTTCTGCGAGAATCAGGCTGAAATCAACACCGGCGTTCACGACACCGCGCAGGGAGCGATCGATGAGCTTTCAAAACATTCAAAGCGTCTGACTGAGGAACTTGATAAACGCGGCGAAAGGCTCTGGCTTTACTCCAATCCCCCGGCTATTAAAAGCCCTGATGATATTCCCGTTGCCGTTTACGAGGGAGATCGGCAGGGCAAGCATCATTACCGCCTGTATCTTGCCGAAAAGTACGGCAAATATAAAATGACGCTGTCGGGCATCCACGTTAATTACTCTCTTTCGGAAGAAATGCTGCAATTCAGCTTTCCCCATTCCTCGCGCAGCGATTTTGTTCAATTCAAAAACCACGCTTATTTGCGGCTGGCGCAGGGCTTGTTGGAATACGGCTGGCTGATCAACCTTCTTCTCTCCGCTTCTCCTGTCTGCGACGGCTCTTATTTCAGCCCCGACAGGCTCGGCGAAACTGTGGTCACAGATTACGCTTCCGTTCGCTGCGGAAAAGAAGGCTATTGGAACAACTTTACGCCGATCTTGTATTACGGTGATATTTTAGAATATGCCGGCAGTATTCAGCGGTATCTCAACAGCGGCACGCTGGCAGGAGTCGGCGAGCTGTATTATCCGATCCGCCTAAAGCCGAAGGGAACCAACCGCCTGAATAATCTTGTTCAGAACGGCGTCAATCATATCGAGCTGCGCAATATCGACATCAATCCGTTTGCAAAGTCAGGTCTTGATGTGCGCGATCTGCAATTCATTGAACTGTTGTGTCTATGGATTTACTCAAACTACAAGGACAAGCTATCCTATAACGATCAGATCCGCGTGATAGAAAATCTAAAAAACGCCGCACTGTATGATATCGACAGCACGACGATAAACGGAAAGGAACCGCTCAGAGAGGCAGGCTTGCGCGTTCTGGGTGAAATGAAAGCATTTTACGGCGAAACAGAGCTCATCAAATATCAAATGCAAAAGCTGACAGAACCCGGCAAACGCTATGCCGAAAGAGTCTGTGATTCTTTGAAGAATAATTACATACTTGATTATCTCAGCAGAAATCATAAATAAAGCATCAACGGGTATGCTATTCAAGAAACGGAGGAACGCTTTATGAAATCAATATTGATCAAAGATACCACCAGAGAAGAACGCGAAGAAATCGTTCGTAAAGCTTTGTATGGCTCCTGCGGCGCGGAATGTGAGTTCTGCTCAGGCTGTGACAATCGCGGCGGCGGTAGGATAGATAGCTTTTATCAGCCCTACATCGACGGAGAAAAAGAAATCAGCGAGATCAACGCGGAGTACAGAGCGCCGTTTGTGAGATGAAAAGGGCGGAATTAAACCGTCCTGATTTGCTTAATGATTTGTATAATAGAAATAAGGTACCCTAATTGGGTACCTTATTTCTATGGTGCAGGTAACATACCTTTATTATTCCGAAACCGCCTGCCTCGCTTGCTGCGGCGTGTGCAAAGCTAAAACTTAGCGTAACTCTCTCGCGGAAAACAGTCCACCGGACTGTTTTCTTTTCGCTCGCCTTCAAGTCCTGTTACCTGCATGAAATTGCTTTCACATGGACCTGATGGTCACACCACGTCGGTGAAACCTGACTTTTCCCATTCCTATGCGGTTTGTTGGGTGTAATATAGCATAGTCAACAGAGGTATGTCAAGATAAGGTTCATCAACGGCGGGTCAGTCGTTTCGCTTAATCAGAATTTATCGTTTTGATGTTTTTATCTTTTTGACCAATGAGTAAATTCCATATCCTATCATCACTCCAAGTGTGTTCAGGATCAGATCATCAATATCGGTAACTCTGGTCGCAAAGGGCAATTGCATCAACTCAATGCACAGTGATATAAAAGCTCCTGCCGCAATCACCTTGCCAAAATGATCCATTTTTCTGTAAATTATAGGCAAAATAATGCCTGTCGGAATAAACATTGCTGTATTCCCGACTACATTCCAGATCACATCCCTTACACTGTCGTATTGAAACAAATTAACAAGAGGGATAATATTGATACGGAAAGGAAAAGCAACTTTTGCGTCAAAAATCAA
>JBGULZ010000038.1:0-10166 GCA_045116595.1 Ruminococcus sp.
CGTACAGCGTTAAAAGCTCGGAAAAGGTCGATAACGCATATTTACCTGAGCCTGACACTAAATAAGAAACCAATATTATACTAAACAACTTGGTAGACGCACAAAAATTCGTTTGCCACAGCTTGAAAAAACCGAATGCGAAATATTACAGCCCCGCTTTTAGATAACACGTTAAACGTTATCCGACAGCGGGACTTTTACTGTTATATAGACTTTTTTCATAGTTCATTCGTCTTTTTGGGATCAAACAAATCTATGTCAGTCTATTCAAGCGGAATGATCTCACCGCGTCTTAATCCGCAGTATAACATTATAATAGCTGCAATCTGCGCCCTATGATATACTCTGCAAACCAAATCCTTTTGATCCTTATCTATAGGAGTACGTTGCTGTACCGGAGCGCTTTTGGGGATTTTTTTCTTTTTTCTTATAAATGGGTTGCGACAATCTATCAGCTCATTCTCTAATGCGTATTCATAAATATTTAAGCCAGCTGATAAATGAGCCTTCATTAGTCGCTTTGAAAAGGGTTTTCCTGTGTTTGGATTTAAGTGTTCAGATTCATATTGAATAAAACGATCAACGTCCATTCCTTTGATATCCTCACAATTTCTATTTCCAAAGTATGCTACAAGATGTTCAACATCTTTTTCTAACCCTTTTCTATAAGAGTATTGTTTGCCGAAAAGCTCGCTTTTAAGCCAAATATCGGCAATATATTCAAAACTTTTCACTGCATACACCTCGTTTACTATTGCGAATTATAGCATATTCACAGAGTCGAACTTTGTCGTAGTGTGAAGTTTTATCACATTTTTCTTTTAAAAAAGTAACTGCACATCGAATACAAGCAATTATTGTTAATAGTAGTAAAACAATGTCGTATATGTTTATGATACTAATTATACTTGCTTTTTGAACAGTGTGCAGTATGGTTTTCTGTTATTCTACGTTTTCTATTACATACATCAGCAAGCCGGAAGAGGCTCGAAGGTGACGAGAACGACCGCCGCCGGTGGCGGATGAAGGGAGTTCGAGGAAGCGCAGAAATAGGGAGTTCGAGGAAGTACCTTTAGGTACGACGCTGAACGACCATGTTTCAAACGGAGAGTGTGCCGAGAGAGGAGCGGCAACGTGACGTTGCATCCGATCCGCGAAACCGACATCGGCGAGAATCCTCACCGTTACTCCCGCGTTCAAATGCGCCGTTAATCTAACTTAGCCGGTAAGCCGTTCTATCCATAGGCGCGCTGACAGCCGCGGCACGCGGTCACGCCGCATAAAGCGTGGTAGGCATTTTAACATATGCTCCGGCGCGCCTCAGCAGCGCAGAGATAGGAAATACTTATTATCCGAACGATAACGAGGTTTGACAGAAAAATCGGTTTGACGGGCAGACACACGGGTCTGCCCCTACGATGTAAAGGAAAAGGCGGTGCAGCATATAGCTGTACCGCCGAATTCGTTATTTTTATTCGCGAGAGAATAATGCTGTCTGCTTATTCCGCGTTTGCTGTTTTCCTTTTGTTTCTTATGCGTTTGACCAGAGCGATAACTACCGGGATGTATGTCGCGAGCGGGAGAACGAAACCAAAGTATTTCAAATCCTCCGACTGCACGAGCATATTGAAAATACCGTGATAGATGATCGCCATCATCAGCAAAGCGAACGTGCCGCAGTAGAACAGCTTCTTTCTCTTCTTTACAAAGCTCATACCGTAGCCGACCGCCGCTGTGCAGATGCCGTGCATCAACGCGGTTGAGAAGCCTCTTACAAGCGCCCACTCGATGGACACCGCGTCTACGCTGTTGATGAGGATATAGGTGTTTTCAAACAACGCAAATCCGATACCCAGCGCGAATGCCGAACCGATCAGCTTTTCGCGGTTATCGGTGATAACAAACGCGTAAATGAGGATCGGGATCGCTTTTATTATCTCCTCGGTCGCGGGAGTGATGGTGGTGGTGACAAACATTGCGTCATAATCGAAAAGCTTGAGCATAAGACCGTTTATTTCGGAAATAAACAGAGCAGAGGTGATACCGATAAGAATAAACACCATGATCCTGCGCGAGGTCTTATGGATCAGCGGTAAACACAGCATCAGGGGAACGAACATACATATAAAGAGAATATAGATCATGTTTTCCATTTTGTGACCCCCTTTACTAATGTCGGAATGATTGCCGCTGTTATAAGACCGATGAAGCAGCAGCAGATAAATGTAAGCAGCTCATTGTCGC
Source organism: Ruminococcus sp. (assembly GCA_045116595.1). Classification (GTDB taxonomy): domain Bacteria; phylum Bacillota; class Clostridia; order Oscillospirales; family Acutalibacteraceae; genus Ruminococcoides. The sequence goes on from JBGULZ010000038.1 coordinate 2,245, forward strand.
GGCTCATAGCGAAGCATTCAATAAAAATCGCCGCCGAATAAACCAGCGCCAGGAAGTTGTACGGTCTGAGACATTTTACTACGCCGAAATCAACATCCGGGAAAATAAGATGCTTTAAGTTGAAGTAGGACGTTGGGATCACAAACGCAGTCAGTACGGCGCCCATGATTTTCCAAATATCCGAAACGTCGCTCAGCAGGAACATACCGATATACATAAGGATCGCAGCCACAGGAGCGGCAAGCGCTATGATCCTGTACTTTGTAAATTCCTTTGAGCGGTCGTCCGCAAGAGAATCGACCGTGCCGAAGTTGGATGAAAAGAAGAACATAAGACTTCCTATCAGTCCCAAAAAGCCGAGCTGGAAATGCTCGGTAATATTGCCATCTGTCAGTAAACGGACGACATTGAATAGTCTTCCGAAGGCTATACAGCCGAGGGAAAGTGTGATCATTTGCGCGTAAAGAGCCTTTTTGGGACGGAAGAATAAAATGCCTCCGTAAACAAACCCTCCGAAAGAACATACGCAAACGATAATGTTTGCAATTAAATACATACTATATTGTACCTCCTTTTTTTGCGTGAAAATATTTTATAAACGCACTTTACAGGGCTGCCGAAACAGCCCTGTATTTAGTAGATTTAATGCCGGTTTATGCTACTTTTCCAAGTACAGCTGATTTTCTGTTACGCTTGAGGTCAGGTAGCCGCCGGTGATTTCCGCCGCGCCCTTGACAAAGCCGCTCTCACGCTGAACGAACATCGAAATACGGTTGTCGCCCGTCATATGGCTGCTGTCAAACTTTATAGCGCCTTCGTTTAGCTCAACGGGACCGCTGTAGTCCTTTTTAAGAACACGCTCCCACGCTACGGGTGTTTCGCCGCCCGGGGTCTGCTGAACAAGGTCAACAGAATACGGAACGTAGTCGAACTCGGCAAACGCGATTTTTGTCAAAGGAGATTTCATATAATCCTTCGGCATTGTCGAGAGAACCTTGTCGGGATCAACCATCGCCTTTTCGTTGTATCTTTTTGCGGCGTACGTTGTGGCGTAGTACATATATATCTCAGGACCGGTTGTGCCTTCGTTGAGGTTTGTACCGATGAGGTTATGGTTTTTGTCCTCTTTTGCCACCGGCGAGTAGTACAGCTGGTAGCGTTCGGTCACAATACCCTCGGGGTGGAAGGGCTCGCCGACGGTGCAGATAATGTCGTAGACCGCCTCTTGCGTTTGGGTTTCGTATTCGGCAGCCTTTAAATCCGCGGAGCTTGCCATATCAATCGCTTTTTGATTAAGTCCAAAGCTGCGGTAGCCGAAGTAAATGTACTTTCCGCCGGCGCTTTTATTGAGATCCATATCAAGGAATTCCGTACAGCCCTGCTCGAGCAGCCTCAGCTGCGCATCCTTGGCGGAATCTCCCGACGCGGCGTAAATCTTATTGTAGAACATTTTATCCGCCTCGTACTTACCCTTGATAAATACCGCATGGTTAATATCGCCCTTAAACTCGGCGGCTTGGGTTACCTGAATCTTGTGGAGCTCGGGGTCTTCCTTGGTTATGTCGGCTCTGTCTACTACAAGCGCGGTAGCGCAGCCTGAGACAAATACGTTCTCGCCAATGTTGAGCTCGGTAAACGGCTTGCCGGGAACCGTACCCTGGTTATATGAGTAATAAATATAGTAGGTCTTGTTGTCGTTCAGCTTGATCGGCGTTGTTGGTGACGCGCAGTAGTAAACCGCACTGTCAAACTGCTGCTGATCGGGAACAGCCTTGGCGTCGCTCCTGAAGAGAACTATACTCTTTATTGCCTTATCAATGCTGTCGGTTCTGGCAACGCTGACGTATGCCGCGGGATCGCCGCCATCGGGAGCCTTTGGCTGATAATCCGGTTTAAGGGTGCGCGTCCATGACTTTGCGGGATCGCCGGCGACGTCAAAGGGAATCATCTCGTCGGAGGCTGCGCCCGCAGCGGCTTGCATCGCGAGCAAATCAACCTGCTTGTCGTATGCCTTTAGAACGTCCTTCTCCTTTGATTTTGAGTCGTCTCTTGATGCGGCGCCGACAAAAATCTTCGAAATATAACGTTTCTTTACAGTATCATGCTTGATGTACATATAGACCTTTGCACCGCTGTGGAAATATTCGCCGTTATCGGCATCGGATTTGCTGGGTTTTCCGCGGTCGTCTGTCCATGAGGGCAAAGCGACATTGAATGCGTCAAGCTTATAGGGATCCTTTAACTCCTGAACAGAGTTGAAGGAGCCGCTCGGCTTATTGCCCGCGAGGGTGGTTTCTTCCGAAACGTCGCAAGTGATAACGCCGTTGTTATTTGTAGCGTCGTGCTTGTTTTGGGTGACAACAACGCTGTCGAGCGTGAGGCGCGGAGCTTTCTCTACATAGCCGGTAACATAAAGGTTGGTCGGGAGCCAAGGCATTACGCCGTCGGCAGTTTTAAGGCTGCCCTGGTCTTCCCTTGTAAAGCCTTCATATACGGTGTCGTATTCGTCGCCCAAAAGTCCGTTAGGAGCCATATAGGCGTTTTCGGGAGCGATGGCTCTGATGTTGGCTTCCCTCATACCAACACAACGCTGTATGATTACCGACGAAGCGGCGTAGGTCGCGGTAGCGCTTGCCCCGCCGGAGGGCTTAGGATTATATTTGACAGCCTTGCTGATGTTGTAAGGAAGTCTTGAAATATAGGGCTCTCCCCTGAACGCCTGCACGTCTGTCAGCGCACGGTAGGGGTTGTAGGTCCAGGCATAATACATACGCATATGCTTTTGGTTACTGTCTACAATGAAGCCCTTGTAGTAGAAGGACTGGGCAAGGTTTACGTCCTTGCAGCCGTTCGGTTGCTCGATAAACGGATTATCGGAAAGCTCTTCAAACAGATGTCTGATAAGATCCTCCGGCGCGTCTTGGTAGCCGACGCCGTTTTCGGAATCCATACCGAAGGCGAAGAACACGCCTGAGAGGTACTTTGTACCCTCGGTGTAGGTTTCCTCGGGCTCGTAGTACATATATGATCTTATGTTTTTAGGCTCCCAGTCTTCTGTAGTGGCATAGCCGGTATAGCTGTAGGGCCTTGATCTGTACCTTCCCGCGCCGCCGGAAGATTGAGGCATGCTGTAGCGCGAGGTCGCGAAGTTATAGGGTAATCCGCTGAAGGTGGTTACGGGTTCCCAGCCTGCCTTTGCGTCGCTGTGCTTGCTGACCAAATGAAGCTTGCCTACCTCGATGGGAGTTCCGGCATCCTTCATGGTAGTGTAATACAAGCCGTCCAAATCTTCCGGAAGATTTTTGTCATCGTCCTTGGTTTCTGCCGGGTAGCCTAAATGTCCGGCGCAGGCGTAGGAGAGTTGTCCGAATGACATACTCTTATCGGTAGTATATGTCGCGACTCTGATATCGCGAATAGCCAAATCCGGGCTGTTTGTGGTTTTGAAGCCGAGGTAGGTGTACTGATCCTCCTTTAACAGTGCTTTTCTTGCGTCTGGACAGAGGTTTTGGTCGAAAATCTGAAAGCCTTCCTTAATCAGCCTCGCCTTTGCGCTTTCCGCGGTCTTAGCAGATCTTACAATCATATCGGAGTAATACAGCTTTTTGCCGGCGGCGGGCTTAGCGGAGCTGCCTGAGCTGCCGCCCTGCGCACGGTTTGCAAGCGATTCCTCGGTATAATAATTAATATAGATACCGTTTACCTCGTCCTTTTTTGCGCCCGTGTTGCAGTTACCGGGTGTAATCTGGCCGAAAAAGCTTGCGCAGTCATAGCCGTTTTGATTACCGGCGTCGCCGTAGACTATGTTGAATATATTGCCGTTTTCGTCCGCGCGAATCGGGCTTCCGGAGTTGGGGTCGTCGGAGATGTACATACATACCCAACCGTTCTGTCCCTGATAAGCGTTGAGGTCGGCAATTCTGCCTTGATTGTCCTTGACCGCTTTGTAGATTAGGCTGTAGGTTCTGTCGTTTAAGATTTTCGCGTCTACCGCGAATTCAGCCATTTCCGTGTACTTTTTAGGCTTGTTTCTCTGAATATAATCAATAATCAGCGATATAACATAGAACCAGATTGTAAAAGCGAGAACTACCAGAGCAAAAATACCTGCCCAGCTCGATATTGCCGTTGAAATTGCGACCACCTTGGAAGCTATTGAGGTTACGGTTGTGGCAACAACAGACACCGAGGACTTTAAGGCAACAAGCAGTCCTCCGGCGAGGCCGTATTCTCCGGCAAACCATGTCAGCAAGCCGATAGCGCAGCTGCCGACGTCAATCCACTTGAGCACTTCGCTAACGGTTTTCTTTGTGTCCTCCCACTTGTTTGAAGCCTCAGCGTTAATCAACTGTCCGGCGGCGTTAGCACGGAGCGAGTCATCGGTAAAGGCTACCTTTTTGTCCGCCATTTCGGGGTTAGTATTAACCCAAATCGAGAAAGAGTCTTCCTTTAGCTCCTCTTGCAGCTTTTGCTTTGATTTTTCGATAATTTTTTTGACGTTCTCATCCTCTTTGTTTTCTCCGAGGTTGGAGATAACCGAGGTCAATCCTGCCATACCTGCCATTCGGCTCTGAGCGTGGGACATTGAGTCGATAATGGGATAGAGCTTTTTGAGGTCTACCTGATCGCTTGTCTGCTTGCCGATTTCGACAAGATACTCGCCCAAAGGCATAGACTCGTTGGCTTGGTATTTATTAAGGAAGTTGTACGCTTTGACATACGCCATTGCGGTATCTTCCTCAGACGGCTTGTCGGCGTTCTTTACAATGTCGTCAGCGCTGGATTTTTTTGCCTCTTCAACATATTTCTTTTCGTTGAAGGACGACTCGCCGTTTTCAAAGTTTGTGGCGAACTTCTGGAGCTGCTTGTGAAGCTCTCTTGCCGCGTCGCCCATATCCCTGTCGTATTCGTCAAGCTCATCCTTTGATAAGCTTGTATCTTCGATAATTCCCCAAAGGTTGCTGTTTTTTACATTGTCAGCCCAGGTAATGTCAACTTCCTTACCTGTTTTTTTATCCTTTTCCTTTTCTTTCGGGGTAAGTCCCGTCGCGAGGAAGTTTGTAATTGCGTTAACGGCGCCGGCACTTGCGTGCGTTACAACCTTGGCAAAAAACTCTTTGGTTGCTTTTTTGCTGAGTATGTAGTCGCCGAGTTTTGCGTTGTCAGCCTCGGGAACCTTGAAAAGGTTAAGTCCCTCGTATGCCTCTATAGCCTTGGGGCTGCCGTTTTTATAGTTGACTATAAACTCATTGGCGGACGCGTACATTGTCTCTGCCGTGCCGTAATTTGACTTTTCAAGATCGGCGTTAGCCTCCTTGTAGTCCTTAATCTGATATCCGCTGTCCATATGGAGAAGCTTGATATCGCAAATCGCTTCTCTTTTGTCCTCTGTGAGCTTGTAGCCCATAAAGACGACAGCGTCCTTTCCCGAGCCTGCGTTCAGGTTCTTGGGAGCGAAGATATAGCCGTCGTTTTCGCAAAGGCGTTTAGCCTCGCTTTCACTGTCAGCCTGGTAGGTCTTTATATCTGAGATATAATAAACCTTGTTCGCCGCCGTAACCTTGCCGATAATCTGGACAGGCAATTCTATCATGAAACAGATTACAAGGATAAGGGCTACCGTTTTAATAGTAAAGAAAATGGTATTTCTGAGATTGTGTTCCTTAGTTGATATCATCATTTTCTTCACCGCCTTCCGTCGCATTATTTGTCTTTGTTTTTGTCTTTTTCTTTTTATAAATGATAAGTATTATTATACCGACAACACCCAGTCCGCCGATAATAAGTATTGCGGTCAAGCCGCCGTTGCTGAAGATTGAACCGGTCGAAACCATTGTCGCCTGAACGGTTCTGCTATCTCTTTCGGAAATATTGCCGTCGTATGTTTTAAAATACTTGGCTTGATACTGGCTGATCCATTCCGAGATTCTCTGGGTTGAGCCTGAGGTTGAGCCGACGTAAACAACCGAGCCGTCGTACAGTCCTGCGTTCATAATACGCGCTGTTCCGAGTGCGCGGCTTTCAAGCGCGACGTCGGCAACGCCCTTTGACTTATCGCTGATATTGTCCTTAATGACCGTAAGACCTTTGAGCGTTACCCAGTAGCGGCCGTCAACGTATACTCCGCCGCCGGAGCCTTCGGTGAGATTTCCGACAATCTCGCACTGTGAAAGTCCGACGTTGTCGTCGTCAACATATATCGCTCCGCCGTCCTTCTTCGCGGAATTGTTGCGGAACTTGCAGTCGTGGAAAACAGTAGCGCGGTTTTCGGTGGGATTATCTCTGATGAAAACCGCTCCGCCTTCCTCGTCGGAATGGTTGCTGGCAAAAATGCAGCCCTGCGCGTTCAAATATGTTGCCTGTAATTTTGTGGTATCGTGAGCGAGGTAAATCGCTCCGCCCATCTCGTGGGCTCTGTTGCCGGCGAATATTACATTTTTCAAATATATCTCGCCGCGTTCCGAATAGATTGCTCCGCCGTCGTCCTCGCTGTAGCAGTTGTCTATCTTGGCGTTTGAAATATCAACTACGCCCTTGTACAGATACACTCCGCCGCCCGGACAGTTATCGACGCTGTCTACGGTTTGGCAGCCGTAGATTCTGCCGCCGGTCATTATGAATTTTGTATCCATGGACGAGCCGTCAACACATACGGCGCCGCCGGCGTAGCTTGATTTGCAGTTGTAGATGGTACCGCCCTGCATACGGAACTGGGCTGCGTCCTCGATATATACGCCGCCGCCGTAATTGGTGCTTGCACCGCCGGCGATTACGCCGCCCTTTACGCCGTCAAAGCCATTGGACTTGGGATTGCTGTCGCGCAGTGTGAACACGGATTTTTCTTCGAGATGAAAAACCCCGCCGCTCCGTATAATCTCTCCGTTTCTTTTGCGGTTGATGTAATGACCGTTGAGGTCGAGCGTTATATGACAGTTTTCTTTTACCGTCAGCAGCTGGTCCATTTCCCAGTCGGAACCCATGGTAATGACTGTTTCGGTGTAATTGTTTGCTTTAGCCATTGCGTTTGACCAAGCCTCCGCGACCGAACCGAGGTTTTGAGTCTCGGTTATTCTGTCTCCGCTGTAAATCTCTACCATAGCGCCTGAGGTGACGAGCTTTCCGTCAATCGCCCCGGCTGACGGCACTGCAAATGCCGTAAGGAGCAGGCATACCGCGGAAATTACCGTTATGAGCTTTTTAATTTTCATTAGCTGTCTACTCCCTTCGTTATTGATTAACCGTTTGCGCGTCTTTGCGTTTTTTCCGTTTGGAATAAATTACCGAGGCAATTATTGACAGTATCAGGATACCCGTGCCTACATAGATCAAAGCTGTACCGTCGGAGAAAATCGACGCCGTAGTCGAGCTGTCAGCCGGCTTCCAGATTGCGTACAGATTGACCTCCTCTCCCCTGACGGTTGTAAGTTTAAGCACTGTGTCCTTGTCCTTAAACATTTGACCGCTGCCGTCGGGCTTTGTGTTCCAGCCTGCAAAGGTGTAACCCTCGCGCATAAACCTGACCGGATTCAGGGTGAACTCCTTATCGTAATAAGCGGTTTTCTTGGACATAAGACCGATAATATCCGTGTAGCCGCCGTCCTCACCTTTTGTACCGTTCGCGTCGTATACAATTTTGTAGTTGTTAGCCTTTAGCTTTGCCGTAAGGGTAACCGACTCGTTAATAAGGGTTAATTTATATTCGTTATCCTTAACCTTAACAAGCTCTCCCGTGCCGGTTTTTTCATAGCCGTTGATATAATAGCCCGGGATTGATTCTATATTTTTGATTTCAATAGTTTCCTTTTCCATTCCGGTTGTTTCAAATACTTCCTCGCCGTCTACAATTACCCTGACGTGCAGAGGGAATACAAATTTTACGGTGATTGGCTTTACAATTTCCGGATAGACGTTACTGCCGGACT
>JBGULZ010000039.1:0-1380 GCA_045116595.1 Ruminococcus sp.
TCGCCGTCGTGAACTCCGGTCACAAGGCTCGCCGCCTTGCTCTTGCCTTCTACCGACTCGTTTATCTCGTCACAACTTCGCGCCAAATCGTGCATATGGGTGTTGAATATCGCCCTCGCTCCGAGGTAACGCATAGCGCTGACAACATCCTTGGCTATGAACAGACCCTCGGTAACGCTTGTGGTCGCCAAGCTCTCGTTGAGCAGCATCGCGCTGCGCTCGGTCGCCATATCAAAGATCTCCGCAAGGCGCTTGCTCTCCTCGCCCAGTCTGCCGAGATCGACAGTGTCGTTTTCGTCAGCTGGAAAGTGGGTAAAAATATTATCGCACGGGCTTATCTCGGCGTATGAGGCGGGCACATAGATACCGAGCTGACCGAGCAGCATAGCTAAGCCCCACGCCTGGGTAAAGATAGTCTTGCCGCCGCGGTTGGGGCCTGTCAGAATGAATATCCTGTGATCGTCGTTAAAATCAATGTCGTTTGTGATGATGTTGATGTCCTCGCCGTTAACTTTATTTATGACGAGTTTTAGATTATATAATTCTTTAAAAGAACAATCGCGCTTTTCGGTGTCAAGTATCACGGGCTTGCAAACGGGCATTCCCACCGCCTTGATCTTGTCGATAAGCTCCGCCCATCTTACATAGAAAAGTATCTCGGGCATCAGCGATGTCAGCGTGTAGCCGCTCATATTTACATAGCGCCTGAGCGTGGATTTTATCTCGGAACAGGTGCGCTTTAGTATCTCGCTCACGGGCTTTTTTATCGCCTCGGACAGCGGATCATCACCTGTCGCGGCGCCACCTTCAACACCTATACCCAAGTACGCGGCAGGGGTACGGGTTATCTCTACGGGCTTGGTATTTTTCCGCTCATTCGCGGGGTGGAACTGCTTAAAGCCGGTAACGTCCGTTCCGTCGTGGAGCTCATTCTTTTGGCTGGCAAAGTTCATAAACCGCTTCATCAGTCCGGCGTCGGTGAATTTTTCGTTATTCAGTGAGAGCACGCCTGCTGTCCTCGGGCGCAGAAAGGCGTCGAGGTTCACGCCGATAGTGATGCTCCTTAGGCATCGCGCCTTTTCGAGCGTTTCGTCAATATCCTTTTTGAGCTCGTCAAAACCGCTGTCACGCTCGATGTCTATCACCATCTGCTTTAACGTCAAAAGTCCCTCGGACTGAATATCGAGCCCGCTCAGGGTGTCCTTTATCATTCTGATACAGCTTACATAGTCGTCGATCTCACGAATACGGTTGATAAGCGACCAAAGCTCAGACGCCTCCTGATCCTTTTGGAAACGCTCCAGATCGCGCAGGTCGGCAAGCTTAAGCGTAAGCTCGATCATAGCGTCTCTCAGCTTGGGGAATTTAAGAAAATCCTCG
>JBGULZ010000040.1:0-13609 GCA_045116595.1 Ruminococcus sp.
ACTCGCGAGAGCGATAAAAATCGCGTTTGACGAGGCGAATGTCCCCGAAGACGCTCAGATCTACATCAACGCCCACGGCACAAGCACACACCTCAACGACCTTACCGAGACAATGGCGTTCAAATCGGCTCTCGGCGACAAGGCGTATGACGCGAGCATCAGCTCGACCAAGTCGATGACAGGTCATATGCTCGGCGCGACCGGCGCTATCGAGGCTATCGCCGCCGTAAAGGCTATCGACGACGGAATGATCCCGCCGACTATAAACCTCGACGAGCCCGACGAGGGACTCGACCTCGACTACACACCCAAGACAGCCAAAAAGCGCGACGTAAATGTCGCGGCTTCAACAAACCTCGGCTTTGGCGGACACGACGCCTGCGTGGTATTTAAGAAGATATAAAGTTTACCGAAAGGATGTCAGTATGTTCAATATAGATGAAATAAAAGAGTTGATCGCCCTGCTCGAGGAATCCTCGCTTTCAGTATTAGAGGTCAAAGACGATGACAAAAAGGTAAGGCTCGAAAAGGCTCAGACGACCGCGGCGGCTCCTGCGGCGGTTACCGTTAACGCCGCTCCCGTTCAGGCAGCTCCCGCCCCGGCGGCAGAGCCGGAGGACGACGGAAAGACTATCTCAGCGCCGATCGTAGGCGTGTTCTACGCCGCTCCCTCACCCGAGAGCGAGCCCTATGTACACGTCGGTCAAAAGGTCAAAAAGGGCGACGTTGTCTGCATAATCGAGGCGATGAAGTGTATGAACGAGATCCAGGCGGAGGAAGACGGCGAGATCGCCGCTGTCCTCGCTACAAACGGAGAGCTTGTTGAGTACAACCAGCCGCTGTTCGCAATCAAATAATTATTTAGTTATCAATTAAAATAACGAGGTTTTTTATGAATCAGGAAGAAATCAAAAAGATACTGCCCCACCGCGACAATATGCTCCTTGTTGAGGAGTCTGAGGTCGTTGACGACGTAACGGCAAAGGGACGCTACACCATCAAAGGCGACGAGTTCTTTTTGCAGGGTCATTTTCCGGGCAACCCCGTTGTTCCGGGCGTTATCCTCTGCGAGATGATGGGACAGGCAAGCTGCTGTCTGCTCGCCGACAAGGTGACCGACTGCACGCCGTACTTTACAAAGATGAACAACGTAAAGTTCAAAAACCCCGTAAAGCCGGGCGATACCCTTGAGAGCGTGTGCACCCTCACCAAAAACAGGGGGCCGTTCTACTTTATCGACGCCAAGGGCTATGTTGACGGCAAGCTCTGCGTCAGCGCCGAATTATCGTTCGCGCTTATCGAAAACAAAGAATAACAGAGAACAGAGGTTATAATAATGTTTTCTAAAATACTTATAGCTAACCGCGGAGAGATCGCTGTCCGCATCATCCGCGCCTGCCGCGAGATGGGCATCGCGACGGTCGCCATCTACTCCGAGGCGGATAAAAACGCCATGCACGTCCAGCTTGCCGACGAGAGCTATTGCGTCGGCGGCAGCCGAGTGTATGAAAGCTACCTTAATATACCCGCTATCCTCACCGTCGCGGTAGAAAGCGGCGCCCAGGCGATCCACCCGGGCTACGGACTTCTCAGCGAAAACGCCAAGTTTGTGTCGCTTTGCGAGCAGTGCAACATCAATTTTATCGGACCCACCTCGGGAATGATCGCTATGCTCGGCGACAAGGACAACGCGCGCAAAACGATGCGCGCCGCGGGCGTTCCTGTCACCCCCGGCTGCGATATAGTCGAGGATGTTGAGCAGGCAAAGCAGGAGGCGGAAAAAATCGGCTTCCCGCTTTTGATAAAGGCGCGTTCGGGCGGCGGCGGAAAGGGTATCCGCCGTGTCGATTTCCCCGAGCAGTTCGAGGACGCGTTCCTCTCGGCTTCGTCAGAGGCTGAGGCGGCGTTCGGCGACGGCGCGTGCTATCTTGAAAAATTCATTTTCCCCGTCAAGCATATCGAAATGCAGCTTCTCTGCGACAAGTACAACAATATCATCTGTCTGGGCGAGCGCGAGTGCTCCGTCCAGCGCAAAAACCAGAAGATGATCGAGGAGAGCCCCAGCCCGGCGCTTGACGAAAAGACCAGAAAGCAGATGATGATCGCCGCGGTCAAGGCGGCAAAGGCGGTCAACTACGTCAACGCGGGCACGGTTGAATTTTTGCTCGATAAAAACAATGATTTCTATTTTATGGAGATGAACACCCGTCTCCAGGTCGAGCACGGCGTTACCGAGATGGTGACCGGACTCGACATCGTCCAGTGGCAGATCAGGATCGCCGCGGGCGCGAGACTCAACCGCACTCAGGACAGCATTTTTACCCACGGCAATGTTATAGAGTGCCGTATCAATGCTGAAAATCCCGAAAAAAATTACCGTCCGAGCTGCGGCAAAATCAACCGGCTGCACACACCCGGCGGCTCGTTCGTGCGATTTGACACCGCGATCTATCAGGACTACACGGTTCCGCCGTATTACGATTCGATGATCGGCAAGCTGATAGTTCAGGCGCGCACCAGACCCGAGGCTATCAGAAAGATGAAGATGGCTCTATCGGAGCTCACGATCGACGGTATAGAGATCAACCGCGATGTGCTCGCCGAGATATTGTCGGACGAACAGTTCGTCAGCGGAGAATACACCACCGATTTTATGGTCGGCTTTGAAGAAAGACATAACAATAACGATTGATTAAATGATCAACCATCAGCGGAAAGGACAAATTATGGATTTGTTTGCCTTTGTAAAACCGAAAAACGAGCTTGAAGGCTCAGCGGAAAAGCAGCAGAATGTGCCGTTTGTTCCCGAGGAAATGTGGATCAAGTGCCCTAACTGCAACACAATGCTTCTCACCACCGATATGGAGGAAAACCTGCACGTATGCACGCACTGCGACCACCATTTTCGCCTCAGCGCAAAGCAGAGGATCGATCTGCTTGCCGACAAGCACACCTTTGAAGAGCACGACGCGAAGCTTACAAGCAAAAATATTCTTGACTTTCCGGGCTATGACGAAAAGCTCCAAAAGGCAAAGAAGAAGTCAAACGAATCCGTGATTTGCGGAGTATGCGGTATCAGCGGCATCAAAACCGTCCTCTGCGTAATGGACGCGGAGTTTATGATGGGCAGTATGGGTACCGTAACGGGCGAAAAAATCACCCGCGCCTTTGAATACGCCACCGAAAAACGTCTCCCGGTCGTGGTCTGCACGGTATCGGGCGGAGCGCGTATGCAGGAGGGAATCCTCTCGCTTATGCAGATGGCAAAGACCTCGGGCGCGGTAAAGCGCCACAGCGACGCGGGTCTGCTGTACATAACGGTACTGACCGACCCCACCACGGGCGGAGTTACCGCGTCATTCGCTATGGAGGGCGACATAATCCTCGCCGAGCCCAATGCTCTTGTGGCGTTCGCGGGACCGCGCGTGATCGAACAGACGATGCGCCAAAAGCTCCCCAAGGATTTCCAGACATCAGAGTTTGTACTGCAAAAGGGCTTTATTGACGCGGTAGTAAGCCGCGGAAAGCTGAAAAAGACGATCTACAGGCTGCTTAAAATACACGGATACGGGGAGGCGGAGTAATGGCTGAAAAAAACGTACAGGCAAGCGCCGCCTTTGATAAGGTGATGGCCGCGCGCGACGCTAACAAGCTGACCGCGGTAGATTTCATCGCCAATATGTTCGGCGACAGGTTCATTGAACTGCACGGCGACAGAAGATATTCGGACGACAAGGCGATAATCGCGGGGCTCGGAATGCTCTACGATATGCCCGTCACCGTTATCGGTATCGAAAAGGGCAGAAATACCAAGGAACGTATGGAGCGCAACTTCGGTCAGGCTCATCCCGAGGGCTACCGCAAGGCGCTGAGGCTTATGAAGCAGGCGGAAAAGTTCCACCGTCCGGTACTTTGTCTTGTCGACACCAGCGGAGCGTACCCGGGAATCGGCGCGGAGGAGCGCGGTCAGGGTCAGGCTATCGCCGAAAACCTAATGGAGATGATGGCGCTCAAAACCCCAATACTTACCATTCTTATCGGTGAGGGCGGCAGCGGCGGAGCGCTTGCGCTCGCGGTAGCGGACGAGGTTTGGATGCTCGAGGACTCGGTGTACTCGGTCATCTCTCCCGAGGGCTGTGCATCTATCCTCTGGAAGGACAGCTCAAAGGCTCCCCAGGCGGCGGAAGCGCTGAGGATGACCGCTCAGGATCTGTTCGGGCTCGGAGTGGTAGAGCGTATCATCCGCCAGCCAAAGGCAGAGGATAAGGCGATGTTTGAGAGCTTAAAGATGCTCGTAAACCGCACCTTTGAAAAGAATTTGAAGCTCTCAGACGAGGAGCTCACAAACAACCGCTATGCCCGTTTCAGAAAGATCGGCGCGCAGGAATAAAGAATACAAAAGGCAGCTGTAAAAACGGCTGCCTTTTTTTATAAAATCATTGACTGTCTGTCAAAACACAGATATAATAGAGGTATAAATTAAACGGAGGTGCTTTTTATGAAAAAAGTCAGCAAAATCATATCTTTTATCTTGGCTGTAGTTATGCTCGCGGGCATAGCGGCGATCGCGCCCGTAACCGCAGGCGCTGCTGTTCCCGCGTGGAAAACCGCGTATATTAACCGCATCAATAATTGGAGCAGGAATATAGAATGGGGCTGGATCAAAGATATTGACGGCAACGGTGTTCCCGAGTTGTTTTTATCCGTTATTGGTTTTGGTCACACAGAGGTGAGTACATATTATAACGGCGAATTGGTTACTGTCAGCAATTCTGCTTACGGACAAGTTCTGGTTCAAAATAATATGTTTATGTTATCGTGGGGCAGACAAGGCGGATACGGTGATTTTGTTTACAGGCAAAGCGGAAAACCAAACGTCATTTTTGATGGAAGAAGAATAGCTAATTCCAATGACTGGAACAATTTAAATAATTATACTTATAAGTACCGTTATAATGAGACATCTAATTATATGCAGGTTTCGCGCTCTCAATATGACAGCGCTCTAAACTCGGTTTTCAACAAAAGTAAAGCGGGTGTGCTTAACTACAACAACTGCTATCGTACCGCTTCGCAAATCATCAACGCGATAAATAATTACGCTGCTCCGCCTGTTGCGCCTACGGTTAGCCTTACTAATAAATCTAACGGGATCTATGTTGGGTGGAACAAGGTCGCAAACGCGTCAAAATACATTGTGTATTTCAAAAAGCCGAGCGATACGGCTTGGACACAGTACACGACTTCTAATAATTACTTCACGTTAAACAGCGTGATTTCGGGTCAGCTTTATTATGTTCAGGTTCAGGGCATTGCTTCAAACGGAGCAAAGGGCGGCTATTCTAAGGTCAAGAGTATGACCTTTATTGCTCAGCCGCAAATCACAAGTCTCAGCTATAACGGCAATAATAATCTCAAATGGAACGCGGTCAGGGGAGCTAATAAATTTCAGGTCGCAAGATTAAAGTCAGGCGACAAATCGTATACATACTTTACAACAACCTCCACATCCTTTAGCGAGTACGCAACGGGCGGTATAGCCTACACCTATCAGGTAAGACCGATGTATGTTACTCAGAACAGCGGCACTGCCTATGGAGCGTGGTCGGCGAGTAAATCGGTAGCTACCCTTGTAGCTCCTACGGTTACGTTGTCCAATCAGGGCAAGGCAGTCGTTGCCAAGTGGAACAGCATCCGTGGAGCTGCTAAATACAACGTGTACTTTAAGACTGCTTCCGCTAAAAATTGGAACTCGGCAACGACGACCGGCACTTCGCTCAATATTACCGGAGTGGTTTCCGGCACAACATACTATGTTCAGGTTCGCCCGATCGGCAGCACTGTAAACGGACCATATTCTGCGGTAAAAAGTATAAAGTATATTGCACCTGCTGCTCCAAAGCCTGCGAGCACTTCTTATATATTGAATACTAATTCAATGAAGTTTCACCGTTCCGATTGCGGGATAGGGCAAAGCACAAGCGCGGCTAACAAAAGCTATTTTAACGGAACAAGACAACAGGTTATCAATATGGGGTATTCCCCTTGCCAAAGGTGTAATCCATAAAAAACGGCACACAGCAAATTCGCTGTGTGCCTTGTTTTTATTTAGTGAGATCGACCTCAAATAACGGGTTTTCCAATTCAGGGTAATAATAATTTCCTTCAACCTCTATGTACATTTTATCAATGCCGTTTCTGACTCCGACAGTCACGGTCTCCGACACGGCTTGCCCCGGCTTCAAAACGAAACAATCGCTTCCTTCCGCAGACAGGATCTGGGCGTAAGGCTTTTCGATATCGTCCGATTCAAATTTTGTGGTCAAGCGCTCGCCATCAGTACTGATGAAATCGCAGTTAAAAAAGCAGGTCTCAATGTCCGTTGAGGTGTTATTTTTCAGCTCAACCTCAAACGAGTATTTTGTATATCCCGTTTCAGCAGGCGGCTGTTCTGCTGTTTTCTTGAAATTTGATACGGTAACAGCGCCGTATTTCTGCCAATCCTTACTTTCGCCGAGCTTGTGGACTTTGCTCCCGGAAATATCGACCTTGCCGAATTCAGATATGTCCGTATACGGCTCGGGTTCAAATATTTGGCTACCGTTATAAAGGTTTTTTACCGGGTTTTGAATAAAGCTTGACATTATCGCGATCACTATGCCGGCGGTTATTACGATACCGACCACGCACAATAAAACGATGAGCCACGGGTTTACGCTCTTCTTCGGCGGAGTGTTTTGAGGTTGCGCGGCCGTGACCGGCTGTTGCTGAGGATACGGTGGACGGCTGACCGGCTGAGCGTATGTATATGGGGGCTGCGCCTGATTATTTTGATATGGATAATTTGCAGCCTGTTGAGGCGGCTGCGGTCGATTAGGTGAAAGCTGCTGTCCGCAGACCGGGCATTTTGGGTCGTTTCCGGCGTCAAAGCCGCAATTCGTGCATTTCATAAATATGACCTCGCAAAAATCTTATATCAATATACTAATCCACCTATAATAAAAAGTCAATAGTTGAACATTGTCGAAATTTGAGGTATAATATTTAAAACAGCAGCTTAAGATATTAAAGCATACATTCCCTGTAGGGGCGAGCATTGCTCGCCCGCGATAGGAAATGCTTGTTTTCCGAATGATAAATCGGTTTGATACGAAAGGACGGCTTGACGGGCGGACACACGGGTCCGCCCCTACAAAAACCGTTAGATTCTTCGCTTACGCTCAGAATGACAGAAAGAGGTATAAAATGAAAAGATTTTTTTCTGTATTTTTCCGCGCGCTGATAATCGCGGGCGCGCTTGTGCTTTTGGGCACTTTTATTTTTACGCTTTCGATAGGCATACTTAATGTCGGCAACATCGCCGGCGCGGCGCTTTGCGTCTGGCTTATTTTGGTCTGCATAAAGCCGCTTCATTTGGCGATAAAGCGCGGGTTCCGCCGCTTTTTCCTGACCCGTCTGGTGTACAGGATAGTTAGCGCCGCGTTTGTAATACTGCTGTGCTACGGGGCTGTCGCGACCGCGGCGATAATCGGCGCTTCGCTTATACCGCCCAAGGAGAACTCTACCGCGGTAGTGCTGGGCGCTCAGGTAAGACCCACGGGCGAGCCGTCAACGATTTTGCGCGGCAGGATAAACGCCGCCGAAAATTACCTTATAAAAAACAACGGCTCCTCAGCGATCCTGTCCGGCGGAAAGGGCACCGATGAGGTGAAGAGCGAGGCGCAGTGTATGTATGATGTTATGACGGCGGACGGTATCAGCTCCGACAGGCTGTATATTGAAGAAAAGTCGACCACAACGCGCGAGAACTTTGAGTTTTCGGAAAAGATGATCGAAGAAAAGAAATTAAACCCGAACCTCGCGGTCACAACCGACCGCTTCCATCAGCTCAGAGCGAGGATAATCACAATGCAGCTCGGCATAAAGGGCGAGGTAGGCGCGGTTAATTCCGACGCTCCGTTCAAATATGTGCCGACATATATGGTGCGCGAGTGGTTCGCTCTGCCGTATCAGATATTTAAGAATTAGGTTATTTAACTTACCTTTATATGAATATTCCCCCAAAAAATACCCATAATATTATTACCAAATAAAAAGGAAGTAATATTATGAGTAAAAAGTCAAAATCCAAAAAGAACCGCTCAATGGAGTTCCCTCCGCGCGAGAACAACAGCGAGGTCACTCCGATGACCGGTGAGTTCAACGAGTACGAGGCTATGGGCGTTAATTCACGCCACAACAGCGGAGTGCAGGTTGACAACATCACCGAGGTCGTAACCACCGAAGCGGATATGGAAAACAATTAAACAAACTAAGAGCTGTTATTCCTGCTTAAATGTGGGAATAACAGCTCTTTCTTTTTAAAAATATTTAATGCCGTGATAACCGATAGCTGATGGTAGTTGTCGGGAATCCGAGTGTGCCAAAAACACCGACTTGTCCGTCTCGTTTTGCGCCGTCGTCGCCACGACTACATACTGTCCGGGCAGTTGATGTTGAACATAGTCAGCACGTTTTTGATTACCGAGCGGACACATTCGCACAGCGCGAGCCTTGCCTGCATAAGTCCCTCGTCCTCGCCCTTTACACGGCAGGCGTTGTAGAACTTGTGGAACAGAGTTGCAAGCTTTGTGACGTAGCGCGTGACCTTGGTGGGGTCGTAATCCTTGGCGGCGCTGATGATCTCATTCGTGTACAGCGCGAGGTGGCTGATAAGCTCCTTTTCCTCGTCCGCGGTCAGCAGCGCGAGCTCGTCCTTTGTACATTCGCGCGGGGTGATACCGTCCTTTGCCAAGGCCTTGAATATACTGCAAATACGCGCGTGGGCGTACTGAACATAATAAACGGGGTTTTGGTTATCCTGGCTGACAGCCAAATCGAGGTCAAAGTCCATCTGGGTGTTGGCCTCTCTTGTGTTGAAGAGGAAACGCGCGCTGTCAACGGGAACTTCCTCAAGAAG
The DNA here is from genome assembly GCA_045116595.1 of Ruminococcus sp. Lineage (GTDB taxonomy): Bacteria > Bacillota > Clostridia > Oscillospirales > Acutalibacteraceae > Ruminococcoides. The sequence goes on from JBGULZ010000040.1 coordinate 8,960, forward strand.
ATCGCGGAGCTGGATCGCCTTGCCGGTACGCTTGCTCATCTTAACCAGCTCGCCGTTACGCACGAGCTTAACGAGCTGCATAAGCACGACGTTGAGCTTGTCGCCGTTGTAGCCGATGGCGTCCATAGCGCCCTTCATCCTCATAACGTGGCCGTGGTGGTCGGCGCCCCAAACGTCGATAAGAGTTTCAAATCCGCGGTCAAATTTATTCTTGTGGTACGCGATATCCGCGGCAAAATAGGTCGGGTTACCGTTTTGGCGGATAAGCACGTCGTCCTTTAGCTCAAGGTTGTCGATATATTTTTGAGTCTTGCCCTCGCCGAGCAGTTTTTCGGTGAGAACGTCCTTGTTTTTGTACCAGACAGCGCCCTCGCTCTCGTAGGTCAGACCCTTTTCGGTCAGCAGGTCAACTACCTTTTTGACCTCGCCGCTTTTGTGCAGCTCGCTCTCAAAGAACCACTTGTCATAGGTGATCTTATACGCCGCCATATCTGCCTGCATCTTCTTGATATTCTTGGGCAGAGCGTAGTCAACAAGCGCCTTTTTGCGCTCATCAGAGCTTGCTTCAACAAGCGAATCGCCGTTTTGATCGGCGTATTCCTGCGCTAATTCCGTGATGTCCGCGCCCTGATATCCGTCCTCGGGGAACTCTATCTCGTCGCCCTTGAAGATCTGCAGATAACGCGCCTCGAGCGAACAGCCGAATTTTTCGATCTGGTTGCCCGCGTCGTTAACATAGAACTCGCGGTAGGCGTCATAGCCCGCCTTGTCAAGCACGGCGGCAAGGCAGTCGCCCAGCGCTCCGCCGCGCGCGTTGCCCATATGCATAGGACCCGTGGGGTTCGCCGAGACAAACTCGACCATGACCTTTTCGCCCTTGCCGAAGTCCGATGAACCGTAGCCCTCGGGGTCGGCGATTATCTCGGAAACGACAGAAGCGTAAAAATCCGAGCTCAAAAAGAAGTTGATAAAGCCCGGACCCGCGGTCTCGAACCTATCGAACATTGTGCCGTCAAGGTCGAGGTTGCCGGTGATAGCCTGCGCGATCTTGAACGGCGGCATCCTGAATGCCTTTGCGCCTGCCATAGCCGCGTTTGTGGCAAAGTCGCCGTGGGTGGTGTCGGCGGGGGTCTCAATGATAAAATCGTACAGCTGAGCCTGCGGAAGCTCTCCGTTTTCAATAGCCTTTTTTATTGCGGCTGTTACAGCGCTTTTCAGCTGCGATACCGCGGTTGAATATGTGTCCATTTTAATTACTCCTCAATCTGCTTTTCTTCTACCTTGATAAAAAATCTGTTCTCGCTCATCAGGTTGGCGTCAAAGTCGAGCGTGTAGCTCACCTCGAGCGTACCGCCCTTTTCGGTCAGCTTGTTTTCGAGCGTCTTTGTAAAAACGCCGATGGTAAAGTCGCCCGCGATGGTCTGATAAACGCACTGGTGACGCCTGTCTTTTTCAAGAATAAGCCGCGTCTGGTTTTGACCCTTGCGGTTGATCGTCACCATATTTTTCTCTACCTTTATAAGGTTGTCGTAATACTCGGCGGGGTTTTCCTCGCTGTATTCCTTGTACCCGATGTAGTAGTGATCGCGCTTGCGCATAAATTTGCCCGTGGTGATCACCTCGATCTTATCGGTCTCGCCGTCAAGGCTCTGCTCGCCGATGATCGAAATCATATATTTATCCTGATTCTCCATAAATCCCTCAATACTGTTCAATGTCGATTTGGGTGACGGTGTGTTCCATATCCCTGCCCAAAAACAGCCCCGCGACGTTTTTAAAACCTTCGGGTGTGTCGCTGACATAGAATTCGGGGGTCTTGACTGTCGCGTCATCGTTAAGAAGCTCCTGCTCCTTTAAAACCTTTGCGGCGTAAATAGCGGTCTCATAGCCCGAGTCTATCAGCTCTACGCCCTCGCCCATATAGTCGGATATCGCGTCGCGCAAAAGCGGAAAGTGCGTGCAGCCCAAGATCAGCGAGTCAACGCCCTGTTCCTTGAGCTCGCCGAGGTAACGCCTGACAACAAGCCTTGTGATCTGGTCGTCGCGGTGTATAACGCCGTTTTCCACAAGCGGAACAAAGAGCGGACAAGCCTGCTCAAATACCTCTACCTTCGGGTCGAGCTTTTGCAAGCGCTTTTTGTAGCTGTGGCTGTTGACCGTCGCGGAGGTCCCTATCACGCCGATCCTGCCGTTTTTAGTCTTGCGCACGGCGGTGTAGGCGGTGGGGTTCACAACTCCCGTGTATGGCACGGGGAGCTTTTCCTCGAGCTGAGCGCCCGCGACCGAGCTGACGGTACCGCAGGCGGCAACTACCATCTTGACGTTGTTTTCAAGCAGAAAATGAGCGTCCTGAAACGCGTATTTTTTGATGGTGTCACGGCTTCTGGTACCGTAGGGGACCCTTCCCGTGTCGCCGAAGTATATGATTTTTTCGTTCGGAAGGACGTGCAAAAACTCCTTTACGGCGCTCAGCCCGCCGAGTCCCGAGTCAAAAACGCCGATCGCGTTTGCAGATGACATATAAAAAACCTTCTTTATAATAGTATACATTATTATACAGCTTAAATCATACCACAATATCCCCCGCGTTGCAAGTATTTTAAATCCCGGTATATTTACACTTGCAATATTATACTTTTTATAATATAATAATATGGCAAATATGATTTTGATCCGAAAGGAAGATTGAGTTGGAATATAAAAAGGCGTTTGAATTGATATCCAAAAAGGTAGAGGACGAGCTTGTAAAGCACGGCTACGAAAAGCAAAAGGTGTCTGACGAGACCGGCGGAGACCTTGTATCCCTGTTCACAAGCGAGAATATAGCGTATTCGGTCGTGTATGTAGCCGACAAGCAGCAGATGGTTCTCCGTCAGGCGGCTATGACCGATGAAGGTCCCGATAACGAATGGAAGACCCTCGCCACATGGCTTTATGACGACGAGGTCGCTGACCAAAAGGACGCCGAGAGTATCGCAAACGACTTTATCGAGGGCGTATCCGGTACGGTCGCTATCAGGCGCGCCAAGCAGGTCAAGAAGAAAAAGAAAAAATCCGATGACGGCACGGCTGACCCCAAGTTCCTGGCAAAGCGTTTTGTCACATATTTCCCCGAGCTCAGGGATGAGATCCAGAACGAGGAGGACTGCTACTACCCGTTCCGCGGCGCGACCTTCGCGAAAGAGCACATCGCGCCCAGAGTTGCCGATTACCTTAAGCGCTCAAACAGCAAGGAGACCGAAAAGCTCGCCAATGTGTTCAATACCCAGTACGGCAACGGTGACCGCGACACGCGCTCAATAATCACAATCGTTATCCTCAACTCGCTCGACGACGAGGAGTTCTATAAGATCAAAGAGTACTTTAACGATGAGCTCGACAAGCCCTCCGCCGCCGCGAGAAAATACAAGGGCAAAGAGGTAAAACCCGAAAAGCCCCAAAAGCCGAGGAAAAGTATCGGAAGCACATTGCTTAATCAGAAATAACCGTTTGACGGAGCTGTTGTCATACGGTTGATATAAAAAAATTTAAAATATTTTCGGAGGAACAATTATGAGATTTCCAAATGCTGCAAATGGCGTGAAAAAACTTTTCACCGCCGAGATCCTTTCACTTATCTCTACAGTGGCAATGATCATTGCCATTTGTCTCGCGGTCGTAGCCGCTGCCGGCTCAAACGCGCAGAACGTAACAAGCGGTACCGTTGCCGCGGGAATGGGCACGATTATACTGGTAGCAGCCGCTGCTGTTTTGGTGATCATCGCCGGTATTTTGGCTTTGATCGGTCTGATCCAAGCGTCAAAGGACGAGGTCGCCTTTAAGACCGCTTTGATAGCAACGATCATCAGCCTTGTCGCGGCTGTTATTATGGGTATCTTTTCAAGATACTCGGTCGTTCAGAGTATTTGCCAGTGCATCACGAACATTATGAGCGTCGTTGTCACAGTCTTTGTTATCCAGGGTATAATCAACCTTGCCGGAAGACTTAAGGAGCGCGAGATCGCTGCTAAGGGCAAAACACTTATGACTATCCTCATTGTGATCTTCGCGTTGGCATTTGTCGCAAGCCTTATCTCGGCGATTTTCGGCGGCGCGTTAGCGTCAACGATCGCCGGTATCATCGCTTTGGTCGCTCTGGTGCTCGACCTGATCGGATATATCATCTATCTGACTTTGCTCGCGAAAGCAAAGAAGATGCTCGCAAAATAATTTTCGCGGACAACAGAACATCAAAAAATACCGCCTCGCTCTTTTTCGGAACGGGGCGGCTTTTTTTGGCTTATATAGGCAGATTTTGCCTTTTTCGGGCTTGGGTGGCAGGGCAGGGGCGATAATTATTAAATTTTAGTAACTATTTTAAAAATTTCCCTTGACTTGTTCCCTTTCCTGTGTTAAAATGTTATCACCTCTAAAAGGGGCTTTATTTTTGTGCCCTGTTGAGGGAGGCTAAAAATATTCCGAATAACCGGGAGGTGCCGTTATGAGAGTTAAAATCACATTGGCCTGCACAGAGTGCAAACAGCGTAACTACAACACAATGAAGAACAAGAAAAACAGTCCCGACAGACTTCAGATGAACAAGTACTGCCGCTTCTGTAAGAAACACACTCTTCACAAGGAAACTAAATAAGGAGGTACATCATGGCTGAC
>JBGULZ010000041.1:0-5737 GCA_045116595.1 Ruminococcus sp.
CACGCATCATGGGTTTCTGCGGGATCTCCTTTTCAATCGCCGCCAATATTATCTCGGCAATACCGCTTTCCTGGATTTTCGGATCTGCGTGTTTCAAAACCTCGATTGCCCGGTTGATTTTCTCTTGCAGCTGCATTTTTCCGTTTCTCCGTCCTTCATTGAGTTTCATTCTTTTTTTCACTCCTTACCGTCAGCAGCGGCGCCATCAAAAGCCAAAACAGCGCCGACGGTTTCCCGAGCAGCACCGCAGCCGCCGTGACGCAAACGGTAAACACCGTCAGCACAACGGCGTTGTGTATCAGGCATTTCGTGCTCATATCCATTTTCGTTTCTCCTTTCTACAAAACGGCGATCCCGCCGCAGTTTACAAAAAAAAAGACAGAGGCCACCCGTAAAGAGCAGCCCCTGTTGGCTTTCGTGCACCGCCCCGTTGCGGTGCGTTATTATGTTTTACGGCTTATTCTTCCTCTTCTTCGATCCATGGTGATAACAGCGTTTTCACCACCTTATAATCTTTTCCGAGGCTTTCAATCACGCTCCCAATAATTCGGTTTGTTTCCCGTGCCATTTTATCAGCTCGGTAGTTGTCATTACGCGCACTCCTTAGCTTTATTATACCACGTCGAACGGCTGATTCCAAGTGCCTTGCAGCCTTCCGATACGGATATTTCCCCGCGGCGCTGTTTCTCCAGCATTTCGCCGAAACCGTCCACCGCTACCGGCGCCCTGCCGCAGAACCGCTGCTTTTTATCGGAATAATGCTTTCCGTCCACGATCCGCATGGCGTCCAGGCCTTCCCGCTGCCGGGTGAGGGTCTTTTCCCGCTCTTGTTCGGCAATCGCGCCGAGCACTTCGATCAGAATGTTGTTCACCATATCCCGGATCCACTCCTGACCGCCGAAATCGATCAGCGTTGTGGGAATATCGAGAATCCGCAGCGTCACACCGTTCTCCTTGAACCACGCGATCTCGCGCTTGACCTCTTCTTTGTTCCTTCCGAGGCGATCCAGCTCCTTCACGATCACCTCATCCCCGGCGCGAACGGTTTGCTTGAGCGAAGTGTAGTTCTCCCGCTCAAAGTTTTTGCCGCTCTGTTTATCGCAGAAAACCTTATCCACCGCGCGGAAATGCTTCGCCGCCTCGGTCTGCCGCGCCAGACTTTGCTCCCGCGTCGATACGCGCGCATAAAAGTATACCATTTTATTTCCCTTCGGCCCGGCGTCCTCTTTTTCTACCGAACCGCTCCTTTCCCGCGTCATGCTCAAAAAACTGAATCATTCCACCTCGAAGCCGCCCTTCGGCGTCGATGTGCTTTTCGGCATCACCACGATCTTGTAATCCAGCACGCGCAGCATCTCGCCCGCCTTCGTGATCGTCATATCGTTCTGCGAGAGCCGTTCGCTGATCACGTTCTGTTTCTTCCCGAGCCGCCCGGCCATCATGCCGACCTTTACGCCCTGCTCAACCATCACGGCCCTGATCGCTTCCGCTATCTTCATGTTCTCTGGTTCCTTTCGTTTCGTTCTGTTTCCATTGTAGCAAGATATTTCTGATTTGTCAAGATATTTCTGATATAAATTGTGCCTTTTTTCTCCGGCGCGCCTTTTTTATCCCCTTTTTCTTTTCGCGGGTACTCGGAGGACTAACCCGCGCCCGCCAGCCCCGCCCCTATTCCCCCAGGGGTACACGATCAGCACCGGACGCCGGCAGCGGCAGCCGCCGACCGGAGGCCGCTGCGATCCGCGCCCGGTATGCCGTCAGCGTGGCAGGGATCCCCGCCGCCCGCCGCAATAATCAACCGTTGAAGGCGCTGCAGCTCTGCACACCGTCACGCGTGCGCACCTGGGCACACCTCGCGCAGCGTGTTCAAAAAACTGTACTTTTTTATACAATGTAATATAATCAGAAAAAACTGATTTTTTGCCCGATTATCTATTGACAATATCAGATATAACTGATATAATACAAATGAAATCAGAAATTACTGATTATCACACCGCGCCGGGCATGATCCCGGGCGGGCCGGCCGCCCCGGCAAGAAAGGACAAACAATGATGTATTTTAAGAACGACCTCGAAGAGATCAAAAGAAGCCTTGAAAACCATCGTCAATTTTACACCGCTGCCGCTGAAGCCTGGGAAAAGGTTACGATCAGAAAAACGAAATCCGGAGCGGAATTCAAGAACCTGGGCGCGGCCGTGGACGGTTGCAAGGTTGGTGATTACATCGGCCTCGGGCGTGAGCTGACAGTATATTTCAGAACGCAGCGCCTCAGCTACGAAAGTGACGAGCTGCATATCTTCGGCTACCTGGACGAGCTCCCCGCCGCTGATCCGCGCCGCGCCGATTACGTCAGGCAGACGTTCCGCCAGAAGTACGAGCTTACGCCGGACGAGATCCGCTCAAAGATTACCCATCATATAGAGTTTTGCCGCCAGAGGGCACACGATTACGCAGATCAAATCGAACGCGCCGAAGATCTTTACGTCCGTTTCCATGCTGCCGTTGATGCGGCTGTGCTGCAGTTGGAACAGGCCACAGAATGCAGCGACAAATACACGCATCAAGCCATTTTCCACCTTATTACAGATTGCAGATAATACGGAGGTAATAACAATGCTTATCTATACAATTTTCGGTTCTGTTTTCCGTGTTGACCGCATTCATATGCTGCCGCCTGAAATTGTCTCACAGGAAGATTTAAGCACAGCGTTACGCGTTCGTCTGGTGCTGCTCAAGCCGTCGCACTTATACCGCGGCGCTTCCGTGATCGATATACCTTTGCGGCCTGCTATGATAGACGAATTCAAACGCATATAAACCGAACAGCCGAAACGCGCGCCCCTCGGGGGGCCGCGTCCGTCGGGGATCGCCTCCCGGCGCTGACGATGGCAGGCGAGAAAGGAAAACAGAATGAACGACTACACCGAATACACCGAAAAGCGGTATAATATGGAAACAAGAACGTTTGACGATCCTGTAAAGTGGGTTTTTGCCCCGTGCGGACGGTATCACCTGATCATTGAACGCTACGAAAACGGCACGTTTCAAAAGCGCGTGTATTTCGTCCAGCCCTGCAGCGAATACGTTTATAGGCTGTTAAAAACAAAGATCTGCGCGATCGACGGCGCCGAGGGTTTATATGAGAATATGAAAGAGTGGGCCGAAAGCGGCACGTTCACTTCGTTTCTTGATAAGATCCTGCACCACTGTTTCGAGAATATGAAAGAGGCGAGAATATGAACACCTGGACAACACCGGCCGGCGCCGCCTCGGCGCTGTGCGTAGATCTCTTAAAACAGCCGCACGTGCTGATCGCGGGCACCACCGGCAGCGGTAAAAGCGTATTGCTGAACAGCGTTATATATACGGCGCTGTATTTCGCGCCGGATGAAAAGCAGTTCGTTTTCATCGATACAAAAAAGACAGAGCTGCACCAATACAAAACGCTGCCGCACACGGTCGCCTATTACAACGAGCCCGCCGCAGCCGTCGCCGGTCTCGGCGCCGTCCTGAACGAGACGCGCCGCCGCTGTCAGCAGGCCGCCGATCAGGGCCGCAAGCAGTCAGCCGCGCCGGATCTGTACGTGATCATTGACGAGCTCGGCGACCTGATCTTTTCCGATCGCCGCGCCGCCTCCGTCCTGGGGCAGATCGCCATGATCGGCCGCGCCGCCAACGTGCACCTGATCGCTGGCACGCAATGCCCGAATAGGAAAACGCTATCCCCTGAGTTCGCGGCAAACTGCCCCGCCCGCGTGGGCCTGCGCTGCCGTGATCAGATCGAAAGCCGGCAGATCGTCGGCACCGGGGACGCCGTAAACCTTCCCTTGTACGGCGAGGGGCTTTATCTGAGCCCGCAGCAGCGCGAGCCCATCCGCTGGGTGATCCCGTTTACGTCCGACGCCGAACAGCTCGCCCGGATCCGCTGGTGGACAGATCAGGCCGCCCCGCTCGCCCCGCCGCCGAAGCCGCGCCGCTTCTCCCTCTTCCGTCGCTGAAAAGCGGCGGTTTTCTTTTGCCGCGTTCCCGGCAAACGCCGCGCGGACGTCCGAAGAGATCCACGCCGACCGCATAAAAAAACGCCTTAAAAAAGGCCGCTCCCGGCGTTTTCTCCCTTCACCGGTACAATCACGCCCGGAAGCCCACAAAGGAACGGCGGCCCAAAATCGGCAAAAAGCGCCTGCTTTCAGCGCGTTTCACCGGCAGCGCCGACCCGCTCGCCCTGCCTGCCGCCCCTCCCAAAACCACAAAAACGCCCCCGGAACGGTATCTTCCGTCCCGAGGGTGCTTTTTCTGCCCGTTTCCCCGTGGCGCTCCGGGCAGGGGTTTTCCGTCAGCGCAGAGCAGGGAAAGCGCCTTTGTGCCCTTTGTGCGTGTTTTCAGCTCTCGCCGTCCGTGTCGCCTTCGTACGGCACGTCGATCACAACGCTGTCGGCGTAGCGGTCTTCCAGTTCCTTGATGTCCGCCGCCTCACCCAGAGGCGCAGCGGGCGTCACCACAACCTCCTGCTTGTCCGCATACCCGAAATTGTTCTTCATAAGGAAGATGCCGGAAACGGGATTTATCTTCCCATTCTGCATGTAATCGACCATCTGAAGGTCCAAAATTGTCATTGCCTTTTTTAGCGCGTCCATCACCTCCCTCGATTCACCCTTTTTGCCCTCTCTGATTTCCCACAATCTACGGCGATCAATTCCGAGAGCAAGGGCGAGGCCGGCGACGGAAGGTTTCATATCATCGTTGGCGCAGATTACAAAGTATTCTTTGATGCGGACGCGAACTGCTTCGGGATCCTGCATTGAGATTTTATCCAGATCGGCGAGTTTGAGCGAATGCAGAATATACTTCCGATTGTCGCCGGGAAGAGTTTGCGCGGTGGAATCCGGTCTTGAGTTACCACCGGAGCCTTTCGGTCGTCCACGTTTAACTACCTGTTCCGCGGCAGAGTTTACGTCGTTTTCGTTCATGAAAAGACCTCCTTTGTGTGAATTGTTGCAAAATTGTTGCGTGTTTCGTTGTTCTTGGTAGCTTTTGGTTACCTTTGGTTACACCTAATTATCCTTATTTTATAATGGTTTTTTGGTTATATATAAGTACTCATAACCAGTAACCAAGAAAAAGATGCTATACACGTAAGGGACAAAAAAACAGTTTTTTTTCTTCCCTATATATAGTGTATTTTCTGTGGTTACTTGGTTATTTGGTTACTGCAAGAGATATTGATAATGCCGTTTTTATTGGTAATTACTGGCTTTAATGGCAACGCAACGAATGTTCTTTCCAGCTATTTTTGTAACCACGGTTTTTCGAGAAGCGCTATCTTCCGAATGAAGGATATATCCGTTCCGCTTCGCCCAGGACAGAAACAGCGTCGGATTGTATCCTTCGGCGGCCATCTCACGATCGAAAACTGATTTGATAATATAGATGTAATCGTTATCGATCTTGCCCCAGCATTCGCCTTTGTAAACGTTGAACTTGTCCGGTTCAAAGTAATTCGGATAGCGTGCGGGCAGCTCTGTGAGGTATTCGTATGCGCGCTTGTTGATGCTGACGTCCTCATCGGTTTTCAGCACGGCGAGGAAATCTTTTACAGAAAGATGATTCCCGTCGCAGAACATCTTCTGCGTTAAAAAGTAGTCGACAGCAAGGATCAGAGCTATTGAATTGGCCTGTTTATCCATCGATTTATTCTTTTGCAGTTTCGCAAAGAAATCCTTGTGGATTGCTTTGA
>JBGULZ010000042.1:0-1871 GCA_045116595.1 Ruminococcus sp.
CTGCCGGCGGTATTTCTCGGCAACAAAATCATCAACGCACGCCCGGTTTCGTCGATTTCTTCTTCGCGCGGAGGTTTTGACTTTGCGGTGTTCTTCAAGTGCTTTGCGGCAGGACTGGTGCTTATTGCGCTGCCGATGGCAATCCTTAATCTGTTCACGAATGAAAACGCCGGCGCGGTGCGCTTTACGGTTCTCGGTTTTATTTTATGTACGATCCTTGTTCCGCTTCAGTGCATTGCGGAGGAATATGTGTTCCGCGGTCAGTTTATGACGATGTTCGGCGCTTGGATCAAATTCCCGATCATTCCGATCATTTTGCAAACTATACTTTTTGCCGCCGCGCACCCCTATAATGTAATCGGTGTGATTTCCGTCGCCGTTATGGGCTTGATCCTCGGCGTTTGCGCTTACATCACCAATGGTCTTGAGGCGAGCTGCGCTCTGCATATAATCAACAATATGATCGCGTTTTACTTTACGGGCTTCGGCTTCGGCGGCATTACCTCAGAAGTGCAGATCGTCGATTTGGTTTTCGATGTCATAGTTTGCGGTTTGTATCTCGCGTTCATCATCTTTGCGGACAAAAAGCTCGGCTGGTTCAGCAAGGTCAAAAAAGACGACGTCGCTCTCTTTAACGCCAAAATCGAGGCGAAAAGAGCGAAGAAGGCAAATCGCGCGTAATTACTCGCTTATTTAAAAATATACAAGACAAAAAACTTTATCCGCCGCAGTACCAAAACGGTATCTGCGGCGGATGTTTCTTTTCTTATTCGGCTTTTATATTGTTTTGCTCTGTATCCCTTTCGTCTGTTTCAGAGTCCTGATCTTTTGGCTCTGCTTCCTTTTCATCTTGCTCGGTGTCCTGATCTTTTTGCTCTGCATCCTTTTCGTCTTGCCCGGTTTCCTGTTGTTCTTCCTCAGTATCATTTTCGCTTTGCTCGGGCTCCGGGTTCTTTATTTCATCAAGGGTGCTTTTTATGGTAGATATCAATTCTCTGTTGTGGATCATTATAACCAAATCCGAAATAGCTTTTAAAACAAGAACTATTCCGCAGAGCACCATTGTAAAGTCGGCTGTGTCGCCTGAATAAATTATAAAAAACAAGCCGACCGCTATAGATAAAAGGTTGAACAAAACAGACAGTAGCTTGCCCTTCATAGGGATACCGTTTATTTTTGCCGAGATCACCGTCCAAATGCCGCTTAATCCGTCAAATACTAACAGCGCGCCTAAGATTATGTGAACAGCGTAGATGGTGGCGTCCGGCCAAAAGAACATAAAAACAGCGGCGAACAAAAGCAAAACGTAAAATATACACATTACGACCACGCCCGCCTTCGGCGTTTTATCGTGCCTTTCGGTCAGCATTTTTATGCGCTTGTCCCATCTGGCTTTGGTTTCTGAATTTGCTACCTTTTGTTCGTATTTTTCGTTTTGCGATAATATCTCGTTTATTTTTGATATCGGATTTCCGTCGCCCTTAAAAGTTTCTTTTACCATATCGCTGGCAAACTTTTTTCCTTCTCCGACCGCCTGATTCTTTTTTGTCAGAATAAATACGATTGAAAGCAGCGCGTAAAGGGCTATAAAAATCGTGAGCATTGTGACGGTTCCGCGCAGACCGCCGCGCGGGTCGATAATATGAAGCGTACCCGTGAACAAAAATATAATTATGGTGACGAGCTTGCATTTCATAAGTATACCGAATATATTGATGCCGCGGTTTACCAGTTTTGTAAATTTATCTTTCATATTACCACCTCAAATTATAATAAATGACCCTATGATAAGAATATCACAAAAATAAAGAATTGTCTACATAAATTTCATTAAATATGTATACAACTCATTGGGAGTATATTTAAAAGAA
>JBGULZ010000043.1:0-18023 GCA_045116595.1 Ruminococcus sp.
AGTAACAGATGATTCAGCAAAAGCAAGCAATTGCTACCAAAAGCTAAATAAAAAAGCAAAAGCAAGCAAATGCAGCCAAGAAGAAGAAGAAAAAGAAGAAGAAAAATATAAAGAAGAAGAAAAAGAGAAAGAGAAAAAAGAAGATAAAGAAAACAAAGAAAATAAAGAAAAAGAGAGAGAACAAAAAGAAGATTTTAAAATTTCTTCTCTCTCTGATTCTCTCTCATCTCTGATAGATTATGATTCTGTTATGTATTCATTCAACAGTATCTGTGTTTATATAAGTAAGATTGACAAAATGACGGACAGCCGCAAAAAGGCTGTTGATAACGCCGCAAAGCTACTTGGGGATATCAAGTTCAATGAGCTGTTCACCCGCGTGCAAAATTCCGACTTCCTCTCGGGCAAAAACGGCAAGTGGTACGGCTGTAACTTTGACTGGATACTAAAGCCCGAGAACCTGAAAAAGATACTTTCGGGCGCCTACGATAACCCCGTGCCAAAGCCGGTTTTAAAGCCTTTTCCAAAGCCAAATCCCGCCCCGCGCAAAACGAGCTACGACATTAACGAGCTAAAAAAGATAGATACCCTCGACTTTATGGATGACGACGAATGGGAAGAACAGGCGTTCAACAGCGGTCGCGGCGGCGACGGCGCAGAAACAGGCTGGGATGTACCGTTTTAAAGGGCGGAAAATTTAGTCCGCCCTACAAATTAAACTCTTAACTCTCAACTCTAAACTCTGTTTTTTGCCTTGCCATAGCCTCGCACAGCGATACAAAGATTATAAACAGCGGAGTTGAGATCGGCACGGCTATATTGACCACCGCCTGGACAGCGTATCCGATGACCGCCGCGGCAAAGGCGAGGACGACCGGGTTTCGCTTAGCCGATTTGAATCCTCTGACAAGCGCGCCGCCGACAAACGCCAAATATGAAGTGAGTCCCGCGATACCGATCGTCACAAGGTAGTTGATGTACTCATTGTGAGCGGCGTCGGTAAAGCTGTTGCCGTAATACTTTTGCAGCTCGGCAAAGTACGGCTCATATACGCAGTAGAACGTGTCGGGACCGAAGCCGAACAGCTTGTGGATGAAGTCCGCGCCGGTGAAGATCTCAATGGCGTGGATCCACATAACGCCCCTGTGCGTGCCCCATTTGGGACCGAAGCGCAGGACCTTTTCCCAATCGCCGAGAGGTGTTTTGGTGTCGATAAAGCTAAAGTAAACAAACACTCCCAAAGCGCCTAATGCCATAAGACCGAATATACAGCCGAGCGCGATCGGCACCGCCTTGGGCAGCACCAAGCCGGGCTTTTTTTTGCATACCAAAAACAGGATGACCGTTATTACTGCCGAGACGGCTATGGCGATGTACAGCTTGTTTGAAAACAAAACCGCCGACGGGAATTTGCCCAGCTTTTTGTAGCTGTCCTCCAGAATATACGAGATCAGCCTCAAAACCTTTATCGAGGCGAAAAATACCGTGAGCGTGAGGAAATAGAACTTGAGCCTGTCGAGCCTTCCGGCAAAAACGACCATAAAAACAGCGAGGAATACCGCGATCCCGAGGAGCCCCGAATCGCTGTCGTCGATTATCAGCGCCATCGCGCCGAGCGATACCGAGATCAGATAAACGATCCTGAATTTCAGCTTTTGCGTCACTACCGACATCGTGAACAGCACGGGCAGGGTGATGCAGATAAAGCTCGAGAGCATATTTTTGTTGCCGATCGTGGCAAAGAATTCCATATAAACATTCTGCTGCGAGCGGAAGTTCGCGAACATATTGAGCGGGTCGATGTAATAACCGTTGAGCACCGTAAGGATGTAAACTATGCCGCACGAGCAGGCGAGCCCGATAAATACGACCTCGGAATAACGGTACAGCCGCGTTATCATAAAGTAAACGATAACATAAAACAAAATCAAAACCAAGCCGTTGTTGCGCCCTTGCGCGGAGCCGTTTATCACGGATTCTCCCCAAAACGCGAGCTCGATATACGGCGACAGTATCGTTGATACCGCGCAGCTCAAAACGAGCGCGAGCGCTGCCCAGTCGGTAAAGCTGATGTTTTCAAACAGGGCTTTTTTGTTGATTTTTGGTTTGCCGGAGCCGTTGTAGTTGGCCGAAATAAGCAAAAAGATCTCGGCGATCACGGCGATAGCGGTAGCCGCTAAAAAGAAGTAGTATTTTTGATGTCTGATCCCGACAAAGCCCTCGTCCAAATGGATGAACGGGAATTTTCCGTCCGTGTACATCGAGACGAACAGCGGGAAAACCGTGAACATTATGAACAGATAGATGTTGATAAACGTGCCGGCGTTCGGCAGGATCTTTGTTTTTTCGGATTTATCTGGGGTATTCGGATTGTCCATATCATATGCCTTTCGTAAAAATATATTTTAATTGTATACCCGTATCAGGATGTTGTCAATCGAATTTTATCAAGGAATATTTTTTGATATATTGCGCGGAGGATTTTTTTGTGATAGAATAATATCATAAGGCGGTGATACTGTGAAAAAGCTTATCATAACCGGATTTGACGGCACTATTGCCGACACCTCCCCCGGTATCCTTTATTGTATGAACACGACCGCGATCGCCATGGGCTACACGCCCGTGCCGCACGAGGCGCTGTACAATATAATCGGCGTATCGCTCGAGCAGGGCTTTATGGATCTTTACGGGATGAAGGAAGACGAGATCGAGTACGCTATGAACAACAACAGCAAGCTCTATTCGATGAAGGGCGAGGAGATGATCCTGCTCTACGACGGGATCGACGAGGCGCTCAAAAAGCTCAAGGACGAAGGATATACGCTCGCGATCGTCACCCAGAAGAACGAGAAATTCGTCCACAATATCCTCAGCGTTTACAAGCACATCGGCGAGCTGTTTGATACGGTCTGCGCGTCCACGGTCGAGATCGAGCTCGAAAAAAGCGATATGCTCAAAAAGGTTTGCGCCGAGCTCGGCATCAGCGAGCAGGACAGTATTTTTGTCGGCGACAGCTATGTTGACGCTCAGGCGGCGCAGGAGGCAGGGATGGACTTTGCCGCTGTGCTCTACGGCCTCGGCTTCAGAAGCGAGGAGGAGACAAAGCAGTACGAAAACTGCAGGGCGTGCCTCAGAAACGCAAGCGAGATTTACACAAAGCTGAGCAAGCTGTGATGTATTGACAAAGAACAACTAATAATATATAATAAAAAAGCTGCCAAAACGGCAGCATAACGGGGTGTAGCGCAGCTGGTAGCGCGCCTGCTTTGGGAGCGTGTACGGCTTTGGGTTCGGTAAGATTTTTAAAATCCCCGAACCGCGCATTATACCTTGCTTTCGGGGCTTTTAGCTTCCCGGAAAAACCGGTCAAAAATCAGCTTTGACCACATAGCTGACCACAACAGCATTCACAATTTAATAACAATCGGGGTGTAGCGCAGCTGGTAGCGCGCCTGCTTTGGGAGCAGGATGTCGGGGGTTCAAGTCCCTTCACTCCGACCAAAAAACCTCTGAAATCAACGATTTCAGAGGTTTTTGTTTATTTCGATGCGAATTATGAACGAGCAATCTTATTGGATAGATCTGATATCCAGCCGATTACAGTCGTTGATATAGCTTTCAAAAAAGTGATCAATTCTCGCCATTTTGGCTGATTTGAGAATTATATCCCTGTCGCGAGAATTCGTTCTTAACCCCAAAATAATGCCATAAGGAATCCATTCCTTCATTATAGGACCTTTTGCGTGGTTTCTCAAGATAAATCTCCATTCTTGATCATATTCATGACATTTTGACTTTATCAAGGCTATTCGTTCCTGCTCCCACGACGCATCGGGTAAAGATTGAATAATCTTATCGGCTAACATAGGAATCTTATTGCGCACGATAATTGCAATGCTCAGATTACGAGCATATTCCGTTGCATCATACCCGTTATCGGAATAATAAACAGGATATAGTGATACACCGGCTTTATTTACGACGCAATTGACACATTTTTCTTGTTTTCCACATAGCATTCTTTTACTATCTAAGAAGTCATAGGAGTCATAAATTACGCAAAATCCTTTGTACTGATCGGCGTATTTAAGCCACATTGTTTCATTGATTCCACTTTCAGAAAAGCACACCGTCCACAGAGAATTCTTAAGAATAGACTGAATATTGTTTTTTAAAAAAACATCAACATTTTTAACTATTTCTTCAGTTGGAACTGTTTTAATTATTTTCTCTGCAGCTAAACGTTCTTTGTCTGAAATGCTAAGTGTTTGGCACATAGATTCAAGGCGCTGAAATAACACTTTTGATGAGAGCTCTTGCGTGATATACTCATGGATAACATCATGGTCTATTTTAATAAGAGTATCAAAAGGGTCATCATAATAGTTTGCCTGTGAGAAAAACAGATGATTTGTTTGTAACGCATCAATCGAGGAAACCGATACTGGGCGATATCTATATAGATAATTAGGATACTTAATGGTTGATGAGATGTTTTTGCTGTCTGTTATTATGTCATTTCCGTCTGCTTTGCATAATGCTTTCCAAAACTCTTGTCTTTCTTCTGTGTTCACTGATATTTCATCCTTTCACCCCATCGGCTTTTCCAGCAAATCTTCCATAGAACACCCAATCACACGTGACAGCTTATAAATTGTCTGAGCTTGAGCCTTATCAATATCGTTGACGCGTTGCTCATACATCTGAATTGATCGAAGGCTGACACCGGAGATTTTTGCAAGCTCTGTCTGTGACAGGCCCCTGCTTTCCCTAAGTTTTTTCAATCTGCATTCCGGAAGCGCTGTTGCACATTTCTCGTTCATCGTCTCGATGAATTTTGAAATGTCCATCTCGTGATACACCGAGTACATAGAGATAATATCAGACAGCTTTATATGCTCAAAGATATCCTTGAAACGCTTGCCGCTGTACCACTGATATTCCGCCAGCGCCCAGCCTGCCCAGTACTCGGGGGAAAGCCCCTCGGTGTATCCCGGTTCAGGCATCTTTTTCTTTTTGTAGGTTGCTTTTGTTACGGCTCTTGCAAGCTCGATTCCGGACATACCGGAAATAACAGCAGGATTGCCCCGCTCGAATTGTTCTGCATACCCTGAGGAGATAAAGATTGACGCTGCCCAATCCGGTTCCATACCGCAGTCATTAATCAAATAGTCAAAGAACTGTGACAGCTGATCCTTGGCGTCACTTAAGTAGGATTCGTTGTATGCGTGGGTCATCGTTACTCATCTCCTCTCTCAAGATATCAAGCACAAAGATATCGTCCCGATAGGACCTGCTTTTTGCAATTTCGGAAGTGTAGGTTTGTCTTGCTTTGGTGTCCCGCTCGAAAAACTTCGGATAGTAGATTGTTCTATCTACCGGTTCAGCATCAACAAATTCAATCTGTTCAAACGCTTTTTCTGATACCAGTACCGTTTGCAGACCGAGCTTACCGAGTGTCAGTGCTTTGTTCAGGCTGCGAAGCGGTAAGGTGTTTTCTACGAAGGATTCCGCGTATTGAAAATACGAATCATTTGCACGATATCCGATGATCACGTCAAATACAGATGTATCAACGGCAAAGTGTTCTATCAGATATTCCCTGGCATCAATGGCAATCGGCGAGCGTAAACGAAAGGTTCTGTTTTTTAGTAGAATAGCGATCCAGTTTAGAACGGTATAGTTCCCGTCGGACAGATTTAATACACGTAGTCCACCCATATCAAGCTCATAACGGTTTACAAAACCATCTTTTTGATTTTTGCAGGCCCACTCCTTTGCCATTTCCTCAAGTCTCGTGCAGTAGAATCCTTGACCGTAATCGTTATGAATACTACCCTGGTATAGTTCCGGAGTTTCAATGATTTGATTACTTCCGTGAAACAAAGTTATTTTTTTCATAGCAGCTTTCTCCTATCATTGAGATGATACACATAAATTATATCATTACAACGATAGATTGTCAACTGTATCCGTATATTTTCTCCTTTTCTTTGATTACTGCGTCGCAAATTTTGAACAACTTATGTAGCCTGTTATTACTGTATACTGATAGATATACAGTAATAACAAAGGAGAACTATATGGCGATGTATGAAGTTAAGAGGGAGACTTAGAAAATGTCTGAAAAGGCTTCAAGCCTTTGAATGTGTTACATTTCGTTTTATACAACAAACCGGTTGCGTTAAAGATGAGTATAATATATAATCTGAGTATAGGAAAATAAAAACAAGAAAATGAGGTAATATAATGGAAATAATAAAAGAAATAAGTCTTGATTTGGTAAATGAAAAAATCAGGAAATTTAAAGATAATGAAAGAAACGGTGAAAAAACGCTACAAATGTTATTCGATGATTATACCGACAACAGTGATTTTAGAAAAGTAATGGCAAAAACAATAGTGTTGGATCATATATACAGCACTCGTATCAGGTATATAGATATGCCTTATGTAGCACAGAACATCGTAAATAATCATAAAAGAATTGACGAATTGCTTAGATCTGGAAAAAGAGAGTACGAGTTATATAAAATAATTGCCTATATAAATATTGATGGCGTTTATAACGCATACTCATTTGCTACGAAATATCTCAGTTTTATAAATAAAGAGTTGTATCCTATTATGGATAGTTACTCTAGAGGACTTCTTAAGGACTATAGAGAAATATATCCAGACATTCCCCATATTAAAGGAGAAAATAATTATGAGAGTTTTTGTGTAGCATTTGATGCTTTTCGCAAGAAAGTCATTAGTATAACTGGGTGTTATTTTTCAGCAAAAGAAATAGATATGTTTATTTGGCAGTATGCAAAAGATTTAAAAAAGGATAAAGGCTAATAAAGTAAAGTAACTAAATGTTTCAGAGCAGTTTTATGCTGCTCTGTTTTTCATGCGCCGATTTTGTTCCATGCGATATGTATTAAAATTTTAGGCGCAAGGAGCAAGAGGCTTTAGTATGAAAAAATTTTATTAGGAGATGAGCTGGAGCATACTTTTAGGAAAAGAAAAAATTATTACTTCACATTGCCATCCGTTTAGCACAACATGATGTCATAGAAAATTCCAGTCTAATTTTGAAACCCGCACAGGATTATTCCTGTGCGGGCTGTTCTGATTTAAGTCTATTTTTTTCCGCTTTGATCTCGGCGCGGACTTTGGGAATCATTTCCTCAAGCAGCTTTTCGCATTCATCTTTTGTTTTTGCGTAGACGGTGTGGACTTCACGCTTACCGTGGGCGTTGGTGGGGGAGTAACGCCCTTCAAACAGATGGTCGTTCAGCTCATAGATACCGCCGGTGCCGGGCTTGCGTATTTTCCCCTTATACGGCTCGAAATTCGCCGAACACGGCGCGTTTGCGGTTTTTTCGGGTACTTTTCCGCTATTGTACTCACCGTGCTCAAACGGCTCGTTTTTGGCGAAGTGCTTCTCGATTTTGTTAGCGGCGCTTTTCTGCATTTCATCTGTAATGTGGCTGTAGATGTCGAGCGTAGTCGCGGATGACACATGACCGATGATCGCTGAGAGCGTTTTTATATCCATGCCGTGCTCGAGCGCGGTGGTGGCGAAGGTATGGCGCAAATCATGAAAGCGGACGCGCTTGCACTGCGCTCGGTCTAAAATCTTGACCATTTTGCGGTACACGCTTTGGGGGTCGATTGGTTCGCCATCCTTGACCGGAGAAGGGAAAATCCATTCCGAATCGACTTTTTCGCGGTACGATTTGAGGACATTCAGCACGGATTGGGGAAGAATAATCGAGCGGTTTGACTGCTTGGTTTTCGGCGTTGAAATAATCACGCCGTGGTTAACGTGGTAAGCCTGGCGTTGAATGTGAAGCGCTCCGGTTTCAAAATCGAGATCTGACCACTTTAACGCACAGATCTCGCCTCTGCGCATACCCGTGGCAAGCTCGAGCAGGGCGAGCTCGTAGAAGTCGTCCTGCTTTGCCTGAATCAGAAACCTGCGCATTTCGTCATGCGTGAGCACTTGCATTTCCTGAGATTTTTTCGGCGGGAGCTTACAGCCGACGGCGGGATTTATTTTTATCAGGTTTTCTTCTACCGCCTTTTGCAGAGCGGAACGGCAGGTTGCGTGACAGGAGCGTATCATTCTGTCGGAAAGCCCCGGTCCGTAAATTTCAATCTTTGTTTTCCGTCCGTTCTTTTTAAGGTTGGCGTAGAACTTTTGCAGGTCGCTCTGTGTAAGTTTGTTCAGCGGAATGTCACCGATCGAGGGAATGATGTGCAGGTATATTCTGTCCTCATAACATAACTGAGTCGTGATTCTGATAGTCGGCTTTGAGTAGGTTTTGTACCAGAGGTCGAGCCAATCGCCGAACTTCATATCTGGCTTAGCTTTACCCGTGACGATACCGCATTTTTGTTTCAGCTCCTCGAGCTTTGCCTGGCATTCGGCTTTGGTTTTCGCGGTCACGTTTTTTGTTACAGGCGTGCCGTTTTCTTTATAATCAACGACGATCCTGCCTTCCCAGCGACCGTCTTTTCTAAGGCGCAGAGTGCCTTGTCCGGCTTTTCTTCGTTTTGCCATTTACAATTCACCTCCGAATATTTCATCTATGAAATCGCCGACGACAGCGGAAGCGTTTTTCTGCATATCTGTGGTGACGTGAGTGTAGGTGTCGAGCGTGAAGCTCGCGTTTGTGTGGCCGAGGATCCCCGAGAGCGTTTTCGCGTCGACTCCGCTTGTCAGCGCGTGGGTAGCGAAGGTGTGGCGCAGGTCATGAAATCGTATATCGGGAAGTCCCGCGCCTTTCAAAATCACTTTGAGACGGTGGTAAGCCGAACTCGGAGCGGTCGGCTTTTCCGGGGCAAGCAGGCTCGGGAATATCCAATCGCTCACGGAGTTTTTCTTCCGCTCTGACAGGATTTTGAGAGTGCCTTTCGGCAGAAGGATCGTCCGTGTTCCTTTCTCGGTTTTTGTCTCGCCGATATTAACTTCTCCGCCTTCCGCCTGAGAAACCGAACGCTGAATTTTAAGTTTTCCGGTGCTCTCGTCGAGGTCGCTCCACTTCAGTCCGCAGATTTCACCCAACCGCAGACCTGTTGTGATCTCAGTGTAGAAGAAGTCGTGCCACATCGGCTCGTCGAGAATCGCCTTCATAAATATTTCGAGCTGTTCCTCGTTGAGGATGCGCTTCGGCGCGTAATTGTTTTTCGGGATCTTTGCGCCCTTGGCCGGGTTTTTGAAAATCAGATTTGCCTTGACCGCGGAGTCAAGAATTTCGTGCAGAAGCATATGGATCGCTCTGACGGTGGAGTCCGCGAGAGATTTATGATTGCCGATCTTGTTGACCTCTTTGCGGCTCAGAGAGTTATAAAATTTTTGCACGTCCCTCGACGTTATAAACCGAAGCTGTTTGTTGCCGAGCGCGGGGGCAATATGATTTTTTATATTGCGTTTATAACCCGTCACAGTGTTTTGGCGCAGAGCGGGCTCAGCGTATTCCGCGAGCCATTTCTTCATCCATTCGTTGAGCGTGATGTTGCTTTCCTCAGAAAAGTCCGCTCCTTGATAATCTTCGATCGCTTGGCGGAGCTTCGGCATAAGCTCCTTTTGTGTTTTGGCAAACACGCTTTTGTATATGGGAGAGTTGTCGTCCTTGTGGCCGATAACGATTCTTCCTTCCCATCTTCCGTCAGTTCTTTTGCGGACAAGTCCGTCGCCGTCAGGTCTTTTTCCTGACATTATACCACCTCCTCAGCAACACAGGATACCACAAGTTTTGAAATATATCCAGACCTAATCATCATAATAACCGTCAAGTATTTCCTCGAATCTAACCTTACCGCGTGTCCTACGGACGTTGTTGATCGCCTCGTGGCGCATACCTTCGAGCACATCTTTAGTTATCATTCTGTCTATCGCGAGCACCCGGCACATTATTTCAAGCTGAACCGCGTAACGGAACAGCCCTCTTGAGATTGCCTTGGCGTTGTCCTCAGAGTATTTTGCGATGGCTTGTCCGAGCTTATCGCTGACGGCAGACTCGTTAGAGCTGAGCAGATAGTCTGCGATATAATTTTCAACTGCCTCCGCGAAAAATTCATTCCGCGATTTGAAATGAAATTGTTTTACCATATCGTCAGCGCGATTTACCAAATCTTTCTCCAGATAAAGACCGACGCGCTTCATATTTTCAGAATCCATTAATACCTCCAAAAAATCGTGTTAATCAAAATTAACCCACTTCAAAACGGCTTAAAATTGCCGAAACTCGTGATTTCACCTCGAAATATGCGCCTGATCCAGCACCAAAGGGTAAATAACGACACACAGATTGACGCATTTATATAACGCGCAAAAACGGCTTAAACAGTCGGCATTGCCGGCTGAAGTGGTCCGCATAGGCGCCTAAGTAAGCGCCTATGCTTTCTCCTGCTTACTTTTCGACCTTGTTATTGATTCCGCCGTTAAGGATCTGCTTTTGGTGGAACTCGTCCACCGCGTATTTGAACGGAAGAATTTGATACTTCAAGTTGCCGTTGCGCTTAATACCTTCTTGCGTAATCACACTCGTATGCTCGGTGGTTATCAAACCTTTTTCTTCAAGGCTGTGAACGTATTTCATCACAGTGTTCCTACTCATCTTAAGAGCATTGCCGATCGTTTTGAACGAGGGATAGCAAGAATAAGTTTTGCGGTCTTCCATCCGCATCAGATAACTGTACAGCGCAATCTCCCCCGCGCACAGATCCATATTGAAGATCTCATTTGGAAGAGGGAAGAAGTTTCCAACGCGAGGCGGAGATTTGTAAATAAAGAATTTGCAGAGAGTTTTGACAAAATCACCCGCCGACATTGTCATTCACCCACTTAATAAATTTTTCCTTCGGCACTACCATGCGCGCGCCGATCTTCAAGGTCGGAAAAGATTTTTCGTGCATCAATTCATACGCTCCCGAGCGCGAGATGCCGAGCACGCTCGAGACGGTTTTCACGTCGATGAACAACGGAAGTTCATCATAGGTTTTGTAAACCAATTTTTCTGTCCTTCTTTCTTTCGGGCAACAAAAAAGACCCGTTACTTGTCAAGTCACAACGCACACACCTCTCCCTTGGTGCGATTGTGATATGTAAAAAGTAAGCGAGTCAAACTCAAAAAATATTGCTTGAAGATAAATTATCAAGCTATGTGATATGTAAAAGATAATATTCAATTTTCTATTATATATTTTAACACATTCGGAAACCCGTGTCAATAGCAAATTAGAATATTTGTTCGGAAATTTAAATTATTTTTTGTTGAGGTATAAATACAGACACCGCGCCGATATAAACCAGCGCGGTGTCGTAGCAGTTTTTAATCAGCTAATAGTTTTTCGCAGTCATATGCAATAATATTTTCCGCGCCTGATTGCGCCGCTATTCTGCCGTAAGTATTGACATAGCAAAGCGTCTTATCCGGTAGCACCGCAATCAAATCCGATGGATGTTTTTCGGTTGGTTTCGCGCTGTCGCCGAATAAAAATCCTTCTTTTTCTGCAAGGGAGAAGAACCGCTTGCAGTCATCAGCACCGTTCATTTTTACATAGACTTTTTTGTCGGGGTTAATAAGACTTTTGATTGTTTTCATTTTTGATCCTCCAAAATTTATTCCTATTCGGAGCACGAAAAAACGCCCATCGTCTGATGAGCGTCAAAAGCAAATAAAATCACACCCATCATTCAAGCATTACCACCTTACATATCGCAGGTTGGTGTGCGGTCAACGAGCTTGTCTCTCGCGCACTCTTTATAGGTTGGTTTCAGTATAACGCAACCGACGGCACTTGTCAACACCGAAGAATTGTTATAAAATATTTTCAGAAAACTCTTGACTCTGACGTTGCGTCATAGGTTATCATAGAACCCGAGGTGAGGGAAATGAAAATGCAGATTAAAGAATTCGCGGAGCTGACAGGCGTGAGCGTGCGCACACTTCATTACTACGACGAAATCGGTTTGCTGAAACCGTCCGAGGTCGACGCGCAAAACGGATACCGTTTTTATGATGAGAAATCTTTGGAGCGAATGCGGGAAATTTTATTTTACCGCGAGCTGGATTTCTCGCTGAAAACGATCGCGGAGATTTTATCCTCACCCGACTACGATAAACAGCAGGCGCTGTCACGTCAACGTAAGCTGCTGCTCTCGAAAAAAGAACGGCTGGAGCAGCTGATTGCGGCAATCGACAGCGTGGAGAAAGGAGAAGGTTTTATGAAAACAAATAACGAATACGAAGCCCTGAAAAATAAATACGCGGAGGAAGTAGAACAACGTTGGGGCAATACCAACGCGTATAAAGAAAGCCAACAGCGCAACACGGATTTCAGCAAGTCGGCGGAATTACTCGACGCAGTATTTGAGGAGTTTGCCGAACTCAACCGCAATGGAAATTCGCCAAACGATGAAATTGCGAAAGTTCAGGTTGAAAGATTACAGCGGTGTATCACCGACAACTTCTACACCTGCACAAACGAGATCCTCGCAGGTCTCGGTCAGATGTATGTAGCTGACGAGCGGTTTAAAACCAACATCGATAAACACGGAGAGGGTACAGCAGAGTTTGTTTCGGCGTGTATTAAATCTTACTGTGAATAATTTAAGCAACGTGCAAGCGGAATTTCAGTTCCGTTTGCACGTTTTCTAATTATATCTTGGTAAAATAGCTGGAATTATCAATGCTAAATTGCATTGTCCTTTAAACGGTACAGCGCTTTTGAGATAATTATAGTATCGAAACAGTAAATTGACAAAGTGAAGTTAACGTTTTAAGGGAAAATTTGGAGAGTTAGCGAAAGCTCACTTTGACAAAATTGCAGGGTATATATTTGGATATTTCCAGATTTTCGGAGCCTTTGATTATTATGATGATCATAACAAGGATTAACTGCAATGATGTAGATTTACAGCTGTATTAGGTTCAATTATAAAAAACAATAATTTATTTATTACGAGTTGAATTAACAACAAAAATATGTTAAAATATTTTCAACTATACAATAGCCAAAATTTGTAATATAGGGGGTGAATCAAATGTGGTGTAAAAAGTGTAATAAGGAAATTTTTTCTACAAAATGTGATATTTGTGGTAGCACTGCATTAGAGAAAGCTCCTTTTGATGTATACTGGTGTGATGAATGTAGAACCCCTATTATTAAACAGGCGAATGCTCCTGATAGAGAGATTTGTCCTTTGTGTGGTGGAAAAACACATTATCTTTGTTCGGATTTGCGACCTGTGTTCCCTGAAGAACGTTTATTGATAGAGTTATTGTTAGGAGAACCGTTAAAGTATATTGACTGTTCTGTATGGGCATTAAATAATCGTTATTATTTTGATGGAAAGCCCAAGGTTTTGCCAATAAAAAGATTCGCAAATGCGGATATTCCTGGTTTGATTAAAGGGCTTGAAAAGTATAAGAATAAAAACAATTATGAAACCTTTGATAAAATGATAGAGGTTTTCAAAGAAGCAAATCAAGACCATTTAATTGATATTAAATCTGAGGCAATTAGTTTTATCAATGAAACCGCAAAAGATTATTCAGAATCTAATACCGTTATATCTTTTTCAGGCGGAAAGGATTCAACAGTTGTAGCTGATTTGGTTGTAAGAGCATTAAGCAATCCAAGCTTAGTGCATATTTTTGGAAATACTACACTTGAATTTCCTTTAACTTATGAATATGAAAGGCGATTCAGGAAACAGAATCCTAAAGCAATAATAAAAGTTGCTAAAAATAAGGAACAAGATTTTTATAAAGTATGTGAAGATATAGGACCTCCTGCAAGAATGATGCGGTGGTGCTGTTCTATGTTCAAGACCGGTCCTATAACGCGTGTGATTAATAATCTGTTTACGGATGCTCAGATTCTAACCTTTTATGGAATAAGAAAATATGAGTCTGTCAGTCGAAGTAAATATAATCGTGTATCTTCAAATAACGAGGGTGTAAAAATACAAAAGCAAACGGTTGCGGCACCTATTTTTGATTGGAAAGATATCGATGTATGGCTTTACATTTTGACAGAAGGTATAGATTTTAACGATGCCTACCGATTAGGTTATGATCGCGTTGGGTGTTGGTGTTGTCCAAATAATAACGAGAGAGCTCAATTTCTTGCTAAAATCTATATGCCGGACGAGTATAAAAGATGGCGTGACTTCTTGATTGAGTTTGCAAAGAAAATAGGAAAACCTGATCCCGAAGTATATGTTGATACCGGAAAATGGAAAGCACGTCAAGGCGGTAATGGCGTTGCGGCTGCAGAAGATATAAAAATTAAGTTTACAAACTGCACTGCAGAAGAGAACGCCAAAATATACCGGTTAAATAAACCTATCACAGATAGTTTTTATTCGTTGTTTAATCCGTTTGGCATTGTATCGAAAGAATTAGGCAGAAAAATGATTGGAGAAGTCATCGTATTGGATCCAAGACACAAAGTGCCGATTTTATCGTTACAGCCTTTTAAGCAAGATGGCTATGATTATTCAATCAAAGTCAAAACAATGAATGTTGCCAATCACGAGGATTTACAACATAAGGCGGCTTATCAAATACGAAAATACAATGCTTGCAGAAAGTGCTTAAAGTGTGAATCTCTATGCAAATTTGGTGCTATTTCTATTTTTGGTGATGTATACAAAATCAATCCTGAAAAATGCAAGCGCTGCAAAAAATGCGTTACCGCGAAGTATTTGGACGGCGGCTGTAAAATGACAAGCTATTTACGAATAAAATTAGAGGAGAATAATGGATGAAATTCAGAGCGCATGAAACTTTTGCAATCAGAAAAGGCTGGTTGCATAAGGGCTTACGTTATGTTATGAATAATCCGCGAGTTTTTATTGATAGAAACATTAATCAAATGGATACTCTTGGTATAGGTGCAAATATGGTTAAGGCTTTGCGCTATTGGCTTCAGGCAACAGGTCTTACAGTAGAGGGAACCGGGAATAATCGAAACCAAGTTGTAACTCCTTTTGGTCATTTAGTGTGGAATAATGACAGCTACTTTGAAGAAGATGGCACGTGGTATCTAATTCACTACATGCTATCGTCAAACGAAGAGATAGCAACAGCGTGGTATTATTTATTTAATGAATACGAATCGTTTGAGATAACAAGAAATCAATTTGAAGAAGGCTTAAATCATTTTGCAATCACAAGAGGAAATAAAGCAATATCAGACAGAGTTCTTAAAGATGAATTTGATTGTGTAATAAGAACTTATTATGCGGGCGAACAGGAAATTGATCCTGAGAACAATACAATATGTCCACTTTCAGAATTAAATCTTATAGGAGTATCTGAAAGCAATAAGGGATATGTAAAAAAAATGCCTAAATCAACATCAATAGATGCGCGGGTTATTTTAGCTGTGATTGTTAACGAGTATAACAAGCAAAAGGATAATACAGAAATAAAGATTTCTGCTTTAGAAAAAGATCCTTGCAATATCGGAAAGACATTTAACTTAGATAATTTATCAATTCTAAGCTATTTGGATAAACTTCAGTCAATGGGTTATTTAAGGGTTATTAGAACAGCCGGACTTGATATTGTCCAATTATCAGACCCGATGACGTTTGAACAGTGCGTTGCTGAATACTATCGTAGCATCAATGAATAAGTAAGGAAGGAATATGTTAGATGAATAACATATTTGATAAATTAAGTAATCATATTACGGTACAATCGGATTTCCAGTTTTCAATCAATATCGAATATGATCTTAATAGTGATAACAAAATTAAGAATTATATACCTACCCCCAGTGCAGTTGATATTATTGAGGATGTTATGTTGAGTACGACACCTTCCTCAACGGATCGAGCGCGTGTATTTGTCGGAGCATACGGTAAAGGTAAATCACATCTCGCGTTAATGCTTCTTGCTCTGCTCTGTAGAAAAGATAAAAGTTTATATTCAGATTTGCTTTCGATGATTTGCGAAACGAAGCCGGATTTATGCCGGTTTATTTCTGATTATCAAAATAGCAAGGAAAGGCTATTGCCTGTTGTTATTCAAGGAAGTAGTATAGGTATTCGACAAGCTTTTTTACTTGGTTTGAGAAAGGCATTACAGGCAAATGGTCTTGAATCATTAATGCCGGATACTTATTTTACTGCTGCAATTGATAAAATTGATGATTGGAAGCTAAACTATAACGCTACATATAAAGCTTTTAAAAATCAGATTAGCTGTTCAGTATCGGATTTCAAGGCCGAATTAGCTGAGTTTAACACGAAGTATTATGATAGATTTGTATCGCTTTATCCTAAATTAACTTCAGGAAGCGAGTTCAATCCAACACAAGGCTTGGATATCGTAGAGTTATATAATGATGTAAATGAAAAACTAAGAGAATATAACTTCACAGGAATTTACGTTATCTATGACGAATTTAGTAAATTCCTGACCGGAAATCTTAAAAAAACAACATCTGATGAAGTTGAAGTGTTGCAGTATTTTGCCGAGAATTGCAACAGAAGCGGAAAAAAGCAGATGCATATTATGTTGATTTCTCATCAGAGCATTCTTAATTATGTCGATAACCTTCCGAAAACAAAAATAGATTCATGGAGAGCAGTTGCTGATAGATATAAAACCATATCATTAAATAATTCTTCTTCTCAAATGTATTCATTAACTGCGCATGTTATTAAACAAGAACCAGTTTGGTTTGAGGAGTTTAAGTCGAGACACGAAAATGAATTGAAAAATATTTATGATCGTTGGAGATCAACAAAAGCTTTTCAAGAACTAAATGAAGATGATTATAATAAATTAATTAATTTTTGCTATCCTTTACATCCTATTACGACATTTATTCTTCCGAGAATTTCTGAAAAGGTTGCGCAAAACGAAAGAACGCTATTTACTTTTTTATCTGCAAGTGGTCAAAGAAAAACCTTACCTGATTTTTTGCAGCATACATCAAGTGAAAAGGTAACGTTATTAACACCTGATATTGTATATGATTATTTTGAACCGTTGTTTAAGGCAGAAGCCTATAACAAGCCTATACATCAAATTTGGAAGACAGCAAAAACAGCTATTAGTAAAATAAAAAAAGCTAATAGTATCGAAACCCGTATTGTAAAAATAATTGCTTTAATCAATATTCTTGATCGGCCCGAATTGCTGCCACCTACAACAAGTGTAGTGATGCATATTTTGGAACATCAATTTGATTCTCAAAGCATTACAACGGCACTTACCCATTTAACTAGCGAAAGCATTATAAGACAGCTTGACTCTAATCACTATTTAAGAATATCAGAACATACTGATGAAAATATAGATGAGAGAATTAATAACCGAATCGCTGAAAGAAATAGCATTATTAATCCAACGCAGATTCTTAATACATATATTAAGAACAAGGTGTTATATCCTAACGGTTATAACGATGAACATGAAATCACTCGCTATTTTTCACTTTGTTTTATAGATGCAGAGGAAGTTATTGCTGGGCTCAACTTTGATGAAGTATTGCGAAAAACCAATGGGGACGGCATAGTTTATGCTGTAATTACAAACGAAGAGAATAGAGAAGAAGTTGAAAGAATTATTTGTGGTAGCTCACAAAACAGGATTTTATTTATTGTTTCTTCGATGGATTTTGATGTAAATCATCTTTCCAGAAAATACGATGCCATAAAAAACATTTTATCAACTTCCAAAGACGACATATTGAAATCTGAGTTGTCGATTTCTTTGAACGATTTGGAGTTAGCACTCAAACGTTATGTGGATTCATTTATTCGTCCTGAATACGAAGAGGCAATTTACTATATTTGCGGAGAAAAAAGAATCTTACGAAGACGCTCAAACATTTCAAGGGAATTATCTGAAATTTGTGAAAACACGTTTACGTTATCTCCAACAATAAATAACGAAGCAATTAATAAAAACGAGATTAGCAAACAGGCAATTAATAGTCGAGCTAAAGTTGTTGATGGTATCTTAAGTAATATCACAAAGCCAAATCTTGGATTAAAG
>JBGULZ010000044.1:0-11345 GCA_045116595.1 Ruminococcus sp.
CGCTATGTCGACGGCGGCACCGAGGAATACTATATGAACCTTGTCGCCGACGCTATGGAGCCGTACCTAAAGGCGAGCGGGATAGACTTTGACCGCAACGACCGCAGCAAGACGCTCTCGCAGATAATCGCGGACAGCAACTCGGGAGCTAACGACCTGCACCTGGCTATCCACAGCAACGCCTCGCCCGAATCGAGCGCGGGTCAGAACACCGGCGTGCAGATATACTACTACCCGACAAGCCAAAAGGGAAAGCGCTTTTCAGAGATACTTATGCGCAATTACGCGCCCATCTACCGCGAGCCGGGCAACATAAAGCTCGTGCCGAGCTCATCGCTTGCGGAGCTGAAAAAGACAAAAGCCCCCGCGGTGCTGATAGAGACCGCCTTCCACGACAACCCCGACGACGCGCGGTGGATAAGGGATAATATAGATAATATCGCAATGGCGCTCGCAAAGTCCATCGCGGAATACTTTGGATTAG
This sequence comes from Ruminococcus sp., assembly GCA_045116595.1. Lineage (GTDB taxonomy): Bacteria > Bacillota > Clostridia > Oscillospirales > Acutalibacteraceae > Ruminococcoides. Next base: position 485 of record JBGULZ010000044.1, read on the forward strand.
AGTTTAGAGTTTAGAGTTGAGAGTTTAATTTTTTAAAGGCTCCCCTGATACGCGAAGCGTTTTAGGGGAGCTGTCGCGTACGGCTTTTAGCCGTACATCGCGACTGAGGGGTTGGGGCTTGTGTTTATACCATGTTTTCCGTTACAATATCATAACTCGCGCTATTGGAAACGTAGACCCTTCCGTCAGCAGAGCTGCCACCTCCCCTAAAGTGCTGCCGCACGTCAGGGGAGGCTTTAAATTCTCCTTGCTTTGAACCTGTTTTTGTATTATAATAAATCTATAATACATAATAGGGGGAGTATGTTATGACCGGCGAATCAAAGGCTCGGATCGACAAAACTATGGAAAATCTTAGGCGCAACAAGATGGAGCCTTATTTTTGCGAGACTTCCGCAGATGCGCGCGAGCTCGTTAAGACCTTGATCAACAAGGGCGATACTATCTCGAGCGGAGGTTCGGTAACGCTGAAGCAGACGGGTGTTTATGACATCATCACTTCAAGCGATTACAACTACCTTGACCGCAGCCGCGAGGGGATAACCCCCGATGAGATCGAGGAGGTCTACCGCAAGACCTTCTGCGCCGACGCGTTTTTTACAAGCACCAACGCCCTGACCGAAAACGGCGAGCTCTATAACGTAGACGGCAACTCAAACCGCGTGGCGGCTATCCTATACGGCCCCAAGAGCGTGATCGTTGTCTGCGGCGTGAACAAGCTGGTCAAGGATATCAATGAGGCGGCTTACCGCGTAAAGACAAAGGCGGCTCCGCCCAACACCGTAAGGCTCAACAAAGACACCTATTGCGCCAAGGCGGGTCAGTGTGTGTCGCTAAATAAAGAAGCTCCCGAGCTCTGCGACGGCTGCCACAGCGACGGCAGGATATGCTGCAACTTCGTCGTCTGCGCCCAGCAAAGGCACGTAAACAGGATCAAAGTTATTATTGTAAATGAAGAACTCGGTTATTAACCGATGTCATTCTGAGCGTAAGCGAAGAATCTCACGGATCAATTACTGACGTTTGTTAAAGAGGTATGAGATCCTTCGGCAAGCCTCAGGATGACAGCGGTATTCAGGATAGAATATGCAAGAATTTTTAGACAGGATGAAAGCCCTGCTCGGTGACGAGTATAATTCTTTTTTGGAATATTATGAGGGCGAAAATTTCAGGGGGCTCAGGGTCAACACCCTAAAATGCTCCGTCGAAAAACTAAAGAGCCTTATCGGCTTTGAGCTCACGCCCACGCCGTTTTGCGCTGAGGGCTTCTACATTCCCGGCGGCGTTCAATCGCCCGGCAACAGTCCGCTGCACCACTGCGGAGCGTTCTATATCCAGGAGCCGTCCGCGACCTCCGCGGTCGAAATGCTCGGCGTAGAACAGGGCGAGCTTGTCCTTGACCTCTGCGCCGCCCCCGGCGGAAAAAGCACGCAGAACGGCGCAAAGCTGAACGGCACGGGGCTTTTGTGGAGCAACGAGATCGTAAAAAGCAGAGCTAATATTCTTTTATCGAATATTGAGCGGATGGGAATTAGCAACGCGGTCGTCTCAAACGCGCGCCCGGATGTGCTCTGCCAAAGGCTTGCGGGCAAGTTTGACAGGGTGCTGGTCGACGCGCCGTGCAGCGGCGAGGGTATGTTCCGCAAGAACGGCTCAGCCCTGACCGAATGGAGCCCGGAGCACGTCAAAAGCTGCGCCGAGCGCCAGCTCAATATCCTAAACAGCGCCAAGCTCGCGCTAAAGGACGGCGGCGTGATGGTCTACTCCACCTGCACCTTTTCGACCGAGGAGAACGAGGGCGTTATCACGCGCTTTTTGGAGGAAAACCCCGAATTTTCGCTCGAGGACGCGGGCGTTGACTTCGGCAGACCCGCGCTCGGATACGCGCGCAGGATATTCCCGATGGACGGCGGCGAGGGTCATTTTGCCGCCCGCCTAAAAAAGAGCGGACAGGCCCTTAAAACCGCTCCGCTTCCAAGCAAAAGCACCCCCGACCAAAGTGCGTTGGAATTTTACGATTCGATTTTCAAAAACCGCTCGTTCGGGGAGAATATCGAGATAAAGAACAACAAAATCATTATTCTTCCAAAGAATTATGATATAGATTTCCGGGGCTTGCCCATACTCAGGGCAGGCGTGGTTTTGGGCGAGCTCGTCAAGAACCGCATTGAGCCCCACCACAGCGCGTTTGCCGCCGCAAAGGCGGAGCAATGCGCTCAGACAGTCGATTTTGACGTTAACAGCGCCGAGGTAAAAGCATACCTCCACGGCGAGGAGATCGCCGTTCCCGGCACGATAAAGGGCTATTGTGCCGTGTGCGTGAACGGGATGACCCTCGGCTTTGGCAAGGCGTCAAACGGCAGACTCAAAAACAAGTACCCGAAGGGGCTTAGAGTTTGGAATTAGTGTTTAGTGTTTAGAGTTTAGAGTTTAGTGAAGGGTCGCTCCGCTCCGGATTTATATTTTTCTTCGTAGGGGTCGGTCTTGAAATTCCCCTGACAGGGGAAATGTCGCGAAGCGACAAAAGGGTTGCCGCCCGGCTACGGGCGACCCGTAGCTGATCACCAAACGTTTGATTTTCCGCCCGCGGGACGGTCAAGACCGTCCCCTACGAATGATACGGAAAACTCGAGCTATCGGAAACGCAGCCCCCTCCGCCGCCTATGGGCGGCACCTCCCCCGTAACAAGTGACGGGGGAGGCTATAATGGAATGTTGTAAATCAACCGCTAATGAGGATATAATAAATTGAACAAACTATCAGATATCGGTACAATCAAAAATATATTAAAGCGCCACGGGTTCACGTTTTCAAAGGCGCTGGGGCAGAATTTTTTGATAAACCCCTCGGTCTGTCCGCGGATGGCAGAGCTGTCCGGAGCGGGCGAGGGCGTAGGAGTCATCGAGGTCGGCCCCGGTATCGGCGTGCTGACTAACGAGCTGTGCAAGCTCGCGGACAAGGTCGTCGCCATTGAGCTCGACAAGCGGCTTCTGCCCGTGCTCGATGAGACCCTCGCGGAATACGGTAATGTTAAGGTGATAAACGCCGATGTGCTCGAGCTCGACCTAAACAAGCTGATCGCGGACGAATTCCCCGGTATGCAGGTCGTGATCTGCGCGAACCTGCCGTATTACATCACCTCGCCCGTGATAATGAAGCTGCTCGAGGACAGGCTGCCCATTACCGCCATCACCGTTATGGTGCAAAAGGAAGCCGCCCAGCGGATCTGCGCGCCCGTAGGCTCACGTGAGAGCGGAGCGGTCACGGTGTCGGTCAACTACTACGCCGAGCCGAGTTTACAATTCCACGTCAGCGCAGGGAGCTTTATGCCCGCGCCAAAGGTCGATTCAGCCGTGATTCGGCTGGACATAAGAGAGACCCCGCCTGTGGAAACAGACGAAAAAATGTTCTTTTCGGTCGTAAAGGCGGCGTTTTCTCAGCGCAGAAAGGTGATATCAAACTCGCTGAGCTCGGGGCTTAAAATGAGTAAGGACGAGATAAACGGAATATTGGAAAGGGCGCAGGTCCCTGCGAACGCAAGGGCTGAAAGGCTCAGCCTTGAGGATTTCGCGAAAATCGCCAACGAGGTGTCAAAATGATAAATAAAATGAACGCTTGTTTTAAAATCGGATTCATATTTTTGATGGTCTGCGTCGGAGTGCTCGCCGCGGCGCTGCTCTTCGGATATGTTTTGAACAATGAATTGGTGTGTAAGCTGTGCTGTCTCGGCGGAGTTTTGCTCGCGTTCGCGGGTATCATCCTTGTGCTTTGCAGCAAGCCGAAAAAGCCCAAGCCGAAAAAGGTCAAGGTTTCAAAAGTAATTGACGAGGACTTGTGAGTCCAAGTTAAAGGCTCCCCAAACGCTTTAGCTTTGGGGGAGCTGTCAGAGCGGCTTTAGACGCTCTGACTGAGGGGGCGGCGCAGGTGTTTACACCACGTTTTCAAAGGAAAACTTGCGCTATCAGAAGCGCAGCCCCCTCCGCCACGACACTAAAGTGTCGCGCCACCTTTTTCTGGCGAAAACTGCAACCCTTTTGTCACTTCGTGACATTTCCCCTAACAGGGGAATTTCCCGAAACAAGTGTTGGGGGAGGCTTTAAACGCTATTATTTTGTATTGTGAGGAAAAGTAATGGAAAATTGGTATCAAAAATCAGCTAAGGAGGCGTTGGCGCACTTTGATGTGACGACCGACGGTCTCAGCTCCGAAAAAGCCAAGGAGCTGCTCAAACAAAACGGCGAGAACAAGCTTGCCGAGGGCAAAAAGAAAACGGTTTTGCAGGTCTTTTTAAGCCAGTTTGCCGACCTGCTCGTTATAATTTTGATAATCGCGGCGCTTATCTCGATGTTCTCGGGCAATATCGAGAGCACTATCGTAATTTTCGCGGTCATCATTTTGAACGCGATACTCGGCACCGTACAGCACGTCAAGGCTGAAAAATCTCTCGAAAGCCTTAAATCCCTCTCATCGCCGAGCGCGAAGGTCATCCGCGACGGCACAAAAATCGAGATCGACTCCAAAAAGGTGGTCGAGGGAGATATCATCGTGCTCGAGGCAGGCGACCTTGTCGTTGCCGACGGACGTATCATCCACAATTACTCCCTGCAGGTCAACGAGAGCTCGCTTACGGGCGAATCGACTAATGTTGACAAGATCGACGAAGTGATCGACAAAGAAGTTCCGCTTGCCGACCGCGCCAATATGGTATATTCGGGCAGCCTTGTCACCTACGGACGCGCGCTGGTGCTCGTCACAGGCACGGGAATGAACACCGAGATCGGCAAGATAGCCGACCTTATGAACTCCGCAAAGGAGAAAAAGACTCCGCTGCAACAGAGCCTTGACAAGTTCTCGAGCGTGCTCGCGATAATCATTATGATAATCTGCGCGCTGGTGTTCGTGCTCTCAATGGCGCAGAGCGGCTGGAACTGGGCGTTTGATACCGTCATCAATTCGCTGATGTACGCCGTTGCGCTCGCTGTCGCCGCGATCCCCGAGGCGCTGGGCTCTATCGTCACGATAGTTCAGGCTTTGGGAACCGAGAAAATGGCAAAGGAAAACGCCGTTATCAAGGACTTGAAGGCGGTCGAAAGCCTCGGCTGCGTGTCGGTTATCTGCTCCGACAAAACCGGTACCCTCACCCAGAACAAAATGACCGTTCAAAAAATCTTCATCTGCGGCGAGAGCATCCGCGAGGAAGAGCTTGACATAAAATATCCCAGCCACCGCAGGCTGATCTACGATATGGTGCTCAACAACGACTCGAGCATCGTCGACGGAAAGGGGATAGGCGACCCCACCGAGTACGCGCTTATCGAAAGCTCGCGCAATATCGGCATCGACGACGAGGTCATCCGCGACACGCTTGACCGCGAGGAAGAGGTGCCGTTTGACTCCGACCGCAAGATGATGAGCACAAAGTACACTATCCACGGCGTTCCGCACGTGCTCACAAAGGGCGCGCTCGACTCTATCCTTGACCGCTGCGTCAAGATAGCGGAGAAGGACAGCGTTCGCCCGATAACCGATGAGGACAAGAGAATAATTCTTGAACAGAATAATAAATATTCGTCAGAAGGTCTGCGCGTACTCACCTTCGCGTATAAGGAGACAGGGGAGGAGCTCACCGAGGAAACCGAATACGGCTACACCTTCCTCGGCCTTGTCTCGATGATTGACCCTCCGCGCGAGGAGAGCAAGCAGGCGGTAGCGGACGCTATCCGCGCCGGAATCAAGCCTATTATGATAACGGGCGACCACAAGATCACCGCCTCGGCGATAGCAAGGCAGATCGGCATTATGCACGAGGGCGACCTCGCCGTTACGGGTATGGAGCTTGACGCTATGAAGGACGACGAGCTCGACGAAAAGCTGGAGAGGATATCGGTCTACGCGCGCGTTTCTCCCGAAAATAAGATCAGGATAGTTGAGGCGTGGCAGAAGAAGGGCAACATCGTGTCTATGACGGGCGACGGCGTAAACGACGCTCCGGCGCTCAAAAAGGCGGACATCGGCGTAGCGATGGGTATCACCGGAACCGAGGTCTCAAAGGACGCCGCTTCGATGATTTTGCAGGACGACAACTTCGCGACCATCATCAAGGCTGTCGCCAACGGACGAAACGTATACCGCAACATCAGCAACGCTATTTTGTTCCTGCTTTCGGGCAATATGGCGGGTATCATCACGGTGCTTTTCTGCTCGATACTCGCGCTTCCGCAGCCGTTTGAGGCTGTTCACCTGCTGTTTATCAACCTGCTGACCGACTCGCTTCCCGCGATCGCCATCGGTATGGAGCCGCCCGAGGACGGACTGCTCTCTCAAAAGCCGCGCGATCCCAACAAGGGAATACTCACAAAGCAGTTTTCTTCGCTGATGTTCGGGTTCGGCGCGCTGATCGCGGTATCGGTCATCGTCGCGTTTTACCTCGGAATATCCGTCAGCCCCGCGGTCGCGAGCACAATGGCGTTTGCCACACTGACCCTCGCAAGGCTGTTCCACGGCTTTAACTGCCGTTCAAAGAGCTCGATATTCAAAATCGGCTTGGGCTCGAATTTGGCGAGCATAGGCGCGTTCGTGCTCGGAGTTCTTTTGCTCTCGCTCGTGATTTTCGTTCCGGGACTTCACGGACTGTTCTGCGTTGCGGACATCACCGCATCTCAGGTGGGCATCATCATCGCGCTCGCGTTAGCCCCGACGGTTTTGATCCAGATAATCAAGGTGATTATCGACAATATAAAGAAATAAATCATTGACATTGCAGGGTTTATTATTTATAATTGATGTAGAGGAATATGTCACTATACAAAGGGAGGCACGCATTTATGAATATTTGGCACGACATTAACCCGAAAAGAATCACCGCGGAGAGATTCCACGCTGTGATCGAGATACCCAAGGGCGGAAAAAATAAGTATGAGATGGATAAAGAGACAGGTATGCTCAAGCTCGACAGAGTTTTGTTCACCTCGACCCACTATCCCGCGAATTACGGCTTTATTCCGCGTACATACGCAAAGGACGGAGACCCTATCGACGTTCTTGTTCTCTGCTCCGAGACCATCGCGCCTATGACTCTGGTTGAGTGCAAGCCCATCGGCGTGCTCAAGATGATCGACGACAACAAGAATGACGAGAAGATCATCGCCGTTCCCGTCAACGACCCGAACTATAACGGATACAACGACATCAAGGATCTTCCCAAGCACCGCTTTGATGAGATCCGCCACTTCTTCCAGGTTTATAAGATGCTCGAAAAGGGCAAGGAGACCGAGATCAAGTCCATCAGCGGCGCCGAAAAGGCAAAGGAAGTTGTCCAGATAGCGATTGAAAGCTATATCCTCGATTTCCAGATGGGATGAACACAAACGCTTAATTAGCATAATAAAAAACGCTATATCGTACTGATATAGCGTTTTGAATTATATAAAACTTTTGACCCGCCGTTAGTTAAACGTTAGAAAAAACCTAACTTTTTAATAGGCGGACTGCCCGCGGGGGCGACCCCGCCGCTATATCGTAACAGATATAGCGTTTGGTTTATATTGTTGTAATCATAATTTAAAATCCTCGGCGGTGTAGTTGCCGTAGAGCGATACCTTTCTCGGCACTCTCAAAAGCGGATTGTAGTTGAACGATCTGCACTTATTGTTCTCAATATGCTTCAGCTTCCTGCACGCGATTATTCCGTTTTCAAAAATCGAGTTGTCGCAGTAAGCGCAGTCGGGAACAATGTTTTTGCCGAACAGTTTGTTTTTCATAAAATCACCTTCTCAAATAATTATAGCAGAATAATATCTATCTTTCAAGACTGTTTTTAAGAAAAATGTAGGGGCGAGTTTAAGAAAAATGCAGGGGCGAGTTTAAGAAAAATGTAGGGGCGAGCAGTGCTCGCCCGCAAGATTTAAATTTCGGAGGTTAAAATTGGTTTTAAATTCAAAAGTAATGAAGCTCAATAACGCGGATTCGGTTCCGTATTTGACTTATAATTCTTTATCAGAAATAAAATTCATCAACCACGCATTTTCCACCCGCCTCGGGGGAGTGTCAAAGGGAGAATTCACCTCGATGAACCTCGCGTTCAACCGCGGCGACGATCCCGACTGCGTGACCGAAAATTACAAAAGGCTGTGCAAAAGCGCGGGCTTTGATTTTGAATCTCTCACCGCCTCCGCGCAGGATCACCACACCTATGTCCGCGCGGTCACAAAGGCAGACAGGGGAGTGGGCATATACAAGCCGCGCGATATGGAGAGCGTTGACGCAATCATCACCGCCGAGCCGGGCGTTACGCTCGTGACCTACTACGCCGACTGCACGCCGCTGTTTTTTGTCGATACCAAAAACAAGGCGATCGGTCTGGCTCACGCGGGCTGGCGCGGAACCGTCGGCAGGATAGGGGAGAAGGTCGTACAAAAAATGACCGGGCTCTACGGTACCGACCCAAAGGATATAAAGGCTGCGGTCGGACCGGCGATCTCGGTCTGTTGTTATGAGGTCGACAAGCCCTGCGCCGATAACTTCTACGCGCTCGAGGGCTTGGACAACAGCAAATTCATCTTCCCGAAGGAAGGCGGAAAGTATATGATTGATTTGCTCGAGTGTAACCGTCAGATACTCGCCGCGGCAGGGGTCGAGCCACAAAACATCACGGTCAGCGACATCTGCACCAACTGCAACAGCGACCTCCTCTGGAGCCACCGCGCGACAAAGGGACACAGAGGAACAATGTGCGCGTTCTTATGTATAAAATAAAAGTATAAATCACATTTAAAGCCTCCCCCGTCACTTGTTACGGGGGAGGTGGCGCGTCGCCAAAGGCGGCGTGACGGAGGGGGTGTCGCTTCCTCTTTAGCCCCGTTTTGAATGAGGAATGATTATGCGGAAAAAACACAACATGGAATTGACCTATAACGCCAGAAAACTTCGGAAGGAAGCTACAAGAGAAGAAAATCACCTGTGGTATGATTTCCTGCGTGGTTATCCCAAAAGATTTGTAAGGCAAAAAGTAATCGGCAAATATATTCTTGATTTTTATTGTGCCGAAAAAAGCTTGCAATAGAGATCGATGGTTCTCAGCATTACGATGAAAAAGGCAGAATGATCGATATTGACAGGACTAAAAGCATAAATGAATACGGAATTTCCGTATTGAGATTTACAAACGGAGAAATCAACCATCAATTTGAAGCGGTATGTATTTATATTGATGAATTTATAAAAGCAATGGGTAATAATTCGGTTGTAAATGAGTCAATCATTGAGAGGTTTTAGTTATCACCGAAAACTCGTACAGGAGGAAGCGCAGCCCCCTCCGTCACTTCGTGACACCTCCCCCATAACAAGTGATGGGGGAGGCTTTAAAGAGTGTTAAAGCCTTATGCAAACGGCACGTTTTTTACCTCGAACTCTTTTCCGTTCAGGTAGTTCAAGATACCCGCGTCGGTCGAAAAATCAAATTTCAATTTATAGCTGTACAGCGCCTGATATTTAAATTTATCGGGCGCTTTTTTGTTTTTGCAGTACTTTGTATCGCCGACCAACGGATGACCTATGTACGCCATATGCGCTCTTATCTGGTGAGTCCTGCCGGTCAGCAGCTCGACCTCCGCAAGGCTGTACTTCCCGTCAAATTTGAGTATCTTATACTTAGTCTTTATCTCCTTGCTGCCCTCAACGGGCTTTGAGTGGACAGTCACCTTGTTTTTGCTCTCGTTTTTTGTGATGTAGCCCGTGAGGACGTCCTCGTCGCGCTCAGGCTTGCCGTAGAGCAGGCAGAGGTAGTATTTTTCGAGCTCGCGAGTCTTCATCTTTTGGTTGAGTATTCTGAGGCTCTCGGCATTTTTTGCGGCTATAACTATACCGCCCGTATTGCGGTCGATACGGTTCACAAGCGCCGGGCAAAAAGCCTGCTCCTGCTCGGGATCGTACTCCCCCTTGTCGTAGAGGTAGTGCAAAACCCGGCTTATCAGCGAATCAAAGTGATAATTCTTGTCGGGGTGGACTATCACGCCCGGCTTTTTGTCGAGCAGCAGGATATTCTCGTCCTCATACACGATGTCGAGCTTTTTGGGAGCCTTCAAAAACTCGTAATGCTTTTCCTCGGCGCCCTCAAAGAACTCGTCCTTGATGTAAAAGGTCAGCACATCGCCCTCTTTGAGCGTCTCGTCGCCCTTGCACCTTTTGCCGTTGAGCTTTACGCATTTTTTGCGGATATACATATACATCATCGACTTGGGCATAGTCTTAAAATGCTTTTGCATGAACTTGTCAAGCCGCTGGTTTGAGTCATTTTTTTTGATTTCAAGCGTTCTCATAAAATCACCGCTTCTATATTATAATAAATCCGGGAAAAATTCAAGCACACAAAACATAAAGCCGTGTATTATGGTATAGGGTGATGAAATGAGATGCCGCAAACAGAAGGTAAAGTCCGCGGTGTTTTTCGGCGCGGGCTTGCTTGCAGCGTCGCTGTTGCCGCCGAAGTGGGTGTTGGTTGTCGCGGCAGCCGCGCTAATAATAGTCAGCTTAAGTTGTATCAGGAGGTAGCTTATGAAGGTAATACTTATAGAAAACCCGAGATTCATATCGGCGATACTCAGGAAGATGTACGGGATAAAGAAGAGCAGGCAGTGAGGAATAGATCAGCTGTCATCCTGAGGCTCTGCCGAAGGATCTCATTGATTTACCACTGACGTAGGTTAAAGAGGTATGAGATTCTTCGCTAAAGCTCAGAATGACATTTTTTTGCAAACTTTTCCTAATTATTCAAAGCCTCATCCGTCGTTAGTTACGGGGAGGCTTTGAATTTTCTTTGGTTTTATGTATAGTCATTTCCGCCAAAACGAACACCTTAATAATG
>JBGULZ010000045.1:0-16426 GCA_045116595.1 Ruminococcus sp.
GCTGCTTCCCGGACAAATATTTAGGAGTTGATCGAAATGAACAGGAAAATCATCAGTCTTTTGCTCGTGCTGTGCATGATCCTTTCCTCTGTCGCGGTGGGCAGCTTTGTTACAAACGCTGCAGCCGATGACGCGGAAACGGTATCGGCGGCGTCGGGCGATCAGGGCGCACAGAGCAAGATCCAGGGCTCGGCGGTATTGCACTGCTTTGACTGGTCTTACAACAGCATCAAATCAAATCTAAAGGCGATCGCCGACGCGGGTTATACCGCGGTACAGACCTCGCCCGTACAGAAGCCCAAGGATTACAACTCAAGCTGGACAGATCAAGGCGGACAGTGGTGGAAGCTTTATCAGCCGATCACGATATCCGTCGCTGACGGCGGCACATGGCTCGGCACGAAGTCCGAGCTCAAATCGCTTTGTACCGAAGCGGACAAGTACGGCATCAAGGTAATCGTCGACATCGTCGCGAACCATATGGCGGATAACGGCTTGAAGCGCAACGGTATGGACAACGTATCCTCGCAGGTCGAGTCTGAGATCAGGAACAATTCAAACTACTGGCACCTCGAGGATATCCACGCGGACGACGACAACAACCGCTACCACGTCACCCACGGCGCAATTGATTTGCCGGATCTCAACACGGGCAACAGCTACATCCAGAACAGATACAAGCAGCTTTGCATCGACTGCATCAACCTCGGCGTAGACGGCTTCCGTTTTGACGCTGCGAAGCACATCGAGCTCCCGAACGAGAACGGCGGCAGCAACTTCTGGCCGACTGTGATCAACGGCTCAAAGGGCAACAGGACCGACCTCTACTATTACGGCGAGATACTCAACTACGCCGGAACGGATATCAACAACTACACTCAGTATATGAGCGTTACCGACAATAAGTCGGGCGACAGAGCGCTTGTATGTGCCAACAACGGTGACTCCGGCGGACTTGCCAACTCCGGCTATGACAAAGGAGCGGGCGCTTCAAAGAGCGTGCTGTGGGTAGAGTCGCACGATACATACATGGGCGGCTCAGGCTCAGCGGGTCTCGGCAACACCAGCGGCGTTAACGACGCAACTATCACCAAGGCTTGGGCGATCGTCGGTTCAAGAGCAAACTCAACCTCGCTGTTCTTCGCGAGACCAAACGCGAAGATGGGACTCGCGAGCTCAAACACAACTTGGAAATCCAAGGCGGTCGCCGAGGTCAATAAATTCAAGAACTATTTTGACGGCGAAGGCGAGTACCTTTCGTCAGAAAGCGGCTGCACGTATAATGAGAGAGGCACAACGGGCGTTGTGATCTCAAAGCTCAACGGCGGCGGCTCCGTAAGCCTTACAGCGCACAAGATGAAAGCCGGTTCATACATCGATCAGGTTTCCGGCGGTACCTTTACCGTCAAGAACGGCAAGATCACAGGTTCTGTCGGTTCATCGGGCGTCGCGGTAGTTTATAACGCAACGCCTCCCGGACCTTCCGCGACGGTCACCCCCGGTTCTTCACGCTACAAGACCGATACATTAACGCTCACGCTCAACTACACTAACGCTACAAGCGGTCAGTATTCTATTGACGGCGGCAGCTACCAGAGCTATACCAACGGCAAGACGATCACTATCGGCAGCGGAGTTCCGTACGGCTCGGCGACAACGGTAAAGGTGAAGGCTTCCGACGGTTCGACTTCCTCGGATGAAGTTACCTATACCTATATCAAGGTCGAGGACGGCGGTCTGCAAAGGGTGTATTTTGACAATTCAAGCTACAACTGGTCAAATGTCTACGCGTATATTTACACTGATTCTTCAACAAACAACGCCAAATGGCCGGGTCAGAAGATGACTCTCGACAGCTCAACAGGCTACTACTACATTGACGTTCCCGAGGAATTGTCCGAGGGCAGGGTCATCTTTACCGAGAGCGAATCGGCGGTCAATAACCGCTATCCCGGGGCTGACGAGCCGGGAATGGAGCTCGAGGGCATTACAAAGCTGTTTACTTCCAACCATCAGCTTATCGATTATTTTCCTCAGCCGGCGACTCAGCCGACGACCGATCCTCAGCCCACTACGATACCGGTAACGGGCAAGGTGCTGATCGGCGACGCTAATTTGGACGGCATCGTTACGGTAAGCGACGCTACGCTGGTTCAGCAGCACGCGGCTCAGATGTCCGAACTGACAGGCAAGCGCTTTGTTGCGGGCGACGCCAACCGCGACGGCATCGTTTCGGTTTCCGACGCGACAGCAATACAGCGTTACAGCGGCGAATTCGATTGGGGAACGGAATACTGCGGCAAATATGTCGGCGAGGATCCCGTTCAGCCGACGACCGAACCTCCTGTTCAGCCGACTACGGAAAAAACTCCCGACGGCAAGATCACGATCAAGTTCACCAACGGCTCAGGCTGGAGCGGAAAGATATACTGCTACTACTGGGGCAGCTCGACTCAAGGTCCCGGATTCCCGGGCGCGCAGATGACCTCGCTCGTCGGATTGCAGTATTCGATTGAAATTCCATCCGACGCGACGAACGTTATTTTCTCCAACGGCAGCAGCGCGGCTCAGACTGTAGATATCCCAATCAGCGGCAGCGCTCACTACACGACCAACGGTCAGCGCGGCGACGGACTTTACAACTACAAAAAACTGTAATAAAGCATTTGACCCGAGGGCTTCCTCGGGTCATTTTTTCCATAATAGAGCGGTTTACAGCTGTTTATTCGGTAGATATTAATATTGTAATACCCTTGCTTTTGTGGTATAATCCATAATTGGAATAAATAAAAAGGGGGAGAGGTAATGAGAAAGTTAGCGCAGAGAACAGAGGCTGTTGTAAGTCTCAGGGCGCTTGAGCGCAATATCCTCGGGATCCGCAAAAGGCTCGGCAGAGAGGTCGAGATCATGGCGGTGCTCAAGGGCGACGGCTACGGCCACGGTGAAAAGGGAATATACCCCACGCTCAAAAAATGCGGCATAGAGCGCTATGCCGTTGCGGTGTGGGAAGAGGGCGCTTCGCTAAGAGAAGCCGGCTGCACCGAGCCCATCCTTTTGCTCGGCGACACCTGTGACGGTCAGCTTGAGAACATCATCAAGTTCAACCTGACGCCCGCGATCTTTTCCGAGGACACAGCGGACAAGCTCAACACGCTCGCCAAGTGGAGCGGCAACACCGTGCCCGTTCACATCAAGATAGACACCGGTATGAGCCGCATCGGCTTTTCCGACACCGACGAATCGCTCAGGACTATCAAGCGCATAAACAACCTCTCCAACATCAAGATAACCGGCGCGTTCACCCATTTTTCGCGCGCCGATGAAGAGGACGGAGTCAGCGCAAAGGCTCAGTTTGAGCGTTACCTCAAATTTGTCGACCTGCTCGAAAAAGAGGGGATAGAGATACCCTGCAAGCACGTCGCGAACAGCCCCGCTATCCTGCTCCGCCCCGAAACCCAGCTTGACGCCGTTCGCGCGGGTGATGTGCTGTTCGGACTCTGCCCGGTCGACGAGGACAAGTGGAAGGATATGGAGTTTGAGCAAGTTATGAGCTGGTACACCTACGTCGTTATGGTCAAGGAAGTGCCCAAGGGCACAGAGGTCGGCTACGGCGGAACCTTCGTCTGTCCGCGCGATACCAAGATCGCCACGATCCCCGTGGGCTTTGCCGACGGCTACAGCAGAAGGCTTTCGAACCTCGGCAAGGTCAGGATAAACGGATATGACGCGCCGATAATCGGCAGGGTGTGTATGGATCAGTTTATGGTCGACGTCACCGATATCCCCAAGGTAAAGCGCGGCGATACGGTAAGCCTGATAGACAACGAGCTGAGCGTGCTTTGGATGGCAGACCTGCTCGGCTGCAATGTCGACGAGATTGTGTGCTCGGTATCAAAACGCGTACCGCGCATCTACGAATACTAAAGTTTAGGATAATATATGAGGAGATAGATTATGGCTAAGGGATATATTTTCAAGATTGTTGCTCACGCGAGCCTCGGCAAGATGTTTGAGGCGGTAAAGACGGTTCACGAGCGCTCGGGCAAGAGCAAATTCCAAATTTTTATTGATATGCTCTACTGCGCGAAGAAGTACGGCGCCGGCTACTACGATTACCAGATTTTCGCGTTTTACAATCTGACAAAGGAACAGCGAGCCACATATGTAACGCGCCTTATCAGCAAAAAGTTCAACACCTTTATGAACGACTACGACTACGCCCACTTCCTTGAGAACAAGGACGAGTTCAACAAGCTCTACAAGGACTACATCGGGCGTGAGTTCATCCAGCTTCAGGAGGCGAGCAAGGAGGAAGTCGAAAAATTCTGCTCATCGCGCGAGTACATCTTCTGCAAAATGCAGGATCTCGAGTGCGGCCACGGCTGCGAGAGAATCAAGGTCAGCGATTACGAGAGCTTTGACGAGCTCTATAAGTACCTGACCGACAAGGGCTTCTGCACTATCGAGGATAATATTGAGCAGCACGAGGCGCTTTCCAAGCTCTATCCCAACGCGGTAAACAGTATGAGGATCATCACCGTGCTCGACAAGGACGGCGTGGCTCACGTGCTCTATATCGTACAGAAAATGGGACTCGGAGGCAGTATAATCGACAACAACTGCCTGTTTACTCCCGTTGATCCCGAGACCGGAAAAATCATGTACCCCGCTCATTCGGGCGATACCTTAAAGGGTATCATCTACACCGAGCACCCCGATACCCACGTTAAGCTTCAAGGCTACACGATCCCTTATGTTAAGGAAGCGGTCGAGATGGTGCTTAAGGCAGCGACCATCACTCCGCAGATTCGCTACGTAGGCTGGGACGTCGCGACGACCCCCACAGGCCCCGCTATCATCGAGGGCAACACCTACTGCGCTCACGACTTCTGGCAGCTGCCGCCCCACACACCCGACGGTATCGGTATGCTCCCGAAGATCAAAAAATACGTTCCCGAGTTTTTTGAGAGGAAGATAAAATAGAGTTTAGAGTTTAATACTGTATAATTATTGCGTAAAAATGATTTAAAAAGGAGTTCTGTTTATGTGCAAAAAATTTATTTCAATTGCGGTGTGCTTCCTCGTTGCGGTATTGAGCGCGGTGCCCGCGTCCGCTCTTTCCTACACGAAGGTTTCCAATGAAAAAATCAACAGATCGGATACCTTAAAATTCTATACCTACGGGGTTTCCGAGACGGCGAAGTCGTTTGTTATTCTGTCTAACGATACGCAGGGAAATAGAAGGGTTGATTTCAAGGATTGCGTAAACAGCCCGAAGGAGGTTCAAATCATCCCGACGTTCACCTATACGCCGTTTCTCGGCGTTTCACTTGGTTCGTCAGGCGGTTACGGCGGAGGAACCGGATTTGAATACGAAAATGTTAAGGGCAATTACGAGGTTATCAGAATAAAGCTGTCGGATTATTCCTCCTACTTTAATTCCGACGGTTCGCATACAGACTCGGTAATGGAGCCTTACGGTACTCACAAATATACATTTAAGGAGGAGGCTAAGCTTGCGAACGGCGACCAGTTCACCTCCGCGCTTTGTTTTGAGAGCGGCGGCGCGTTTACCTGCGCGGTTCCGAACAGCAAGGGCGAGGTCGAAATCCACGTAAGCAAGGAGATCGGAGTGCAAACTTATTTTTCCACCGATTTTCGGTATAAAATCGGAAGCACCGTCGGCGGTGGCGGGGGAGTTAATCACAGGATGATCGAAGAGCTCACCAAGGGCGATGTCGATGCTGACTGGACGGTCAATATTCTTGACGCGACCGAGATACAAAAATATGTGGTCGGAAAAACAAACTTTGACAAGGCTGCTAAGCGGCGCGGAGAGGTCAACAACGACAGTACTCTCGATATCCTCGACGCGACATGTTTACAGAAATATCTTGTAAAATAATTTAAGCTTGCTCAAAACTATATTAAAACAGCGCGTCTGACGATAAATCAGACGCGCTGTTTTAAGTTTATTTAATTGTTAATTGAAATCAGTCGTCTTCCATCTCAGCCTTGGCTGCTTCGATAACCTTCTGGGCAACGTTTGAGGGACAATCCTCGTAACGCTCGAAGGTGAACTCATATGAGCCGCGGCCCTGTGTGATCTGGCGGATAAAGGTCGCAAAGTCGCTCATCTCGGACATCGGGACCTCAGCCTCGACTACCTGAGTGCCGTTTTCAGCAGGAGACATACCGAGCACGCGTCCGCGTCTCTTGTTTACCTCGCCCATTACATCGCCCATATTGTTGTCGGGAACATACGCCTTAAGGCTGCCGATGGGCTCGAGCAGAGTGGGCATAGCGTTGGGGATTCCGTTCTTATACGCAAGGCTTGCGGCGGTCTTAAAGGACATCTCGGAGGAGTCAACGGGGTGGTAAGAGCCGTCGTAAAGAGTAGCCTTGATACCGACTGTGGGATAACCCGCGAGCACGCCCTTCTTGATAGAATCGCGCAGACCCTTTTCAACAGCGGGGAAGAAGTTCTTGGGAACAGCTCCGCCTACAACGCGCTCGGCAAATTCGATACCGTCTGTATCATACGGCTCAAACTCGATCCAAACGTCGCCGAACTGGCCGTGACCGCCCGACTGCTTCTTGTAGCGTCCCTGAGCCGAAACCTTCTTGCGGATAGTCTCGCGGTAAGCGATCTTGGGCTTCTGGAGCGAAGCTGTAACGTTGTACTTGCTCTTTAAGCGGCTGATAACAACGTCAAGGTGCTGCTCGCCGAGACCCGATACGAGCATCTCGTGAGTCTCGTGGTTCTGCTCGAACTTGATAGTGGGATCCTCGTCCGCGAGCTTCTGAACAGCCTGAGCGACCTTATCCTCGTCGCCCTTCTTGGCGGGATAGATAGCCATTGTGTAGGAAGATACCGGATAGTTGATTCCGTCAAGTGTTACCTTTCTGAGCGGTGAGCAGAGAGTGTCGCCGGTCTTTGTGGATGTGAGCTTGGGGATAGCGCCGATGTCGCCCGCGCCGATATAGTTTGTATCGCCCTGCTTTTTGCCTGACATGGTAAGAACCTTTGCGATACGCTCGGGTGAGCCTGTGCGCATATTTATGATCTGAGTATCGTTGGAGATCTTGCCCGATACTACCTTGATAAACGAAAGTCTGCCAATGAACGGGTCGGCAACTGTCTTGAATACGATAGCCGCAGCCGCGCCGTTTTCATTTACGGCAACCTCAACGGGCTCGCCGTTTACGTCAACGCCTACCTCAGAGCCCTTGTCGGCAGCGGTAGGAGCAAGCCATGTAAGGCTGTTGAGCAGCTGGTCGATAGCAAAGGTGTTCTGAGCGTCGCCGCAGAATACGGGGCAGATAGAGCCATCCTTTACACCCTGGCTTACGCCTGTGATGATCTCTTCGGGAGTGAATTCCTCCTCGTTAAAGAATTTCTCCATCAGCTCTTCGCTTGTCTCGGCAACGGCTTCTCTGATAGCCTCGCGCAGACCCTCAAGTCTGTCGCCCATATCGGGAAGAGCAGTCTGCTTGACATTGCCCTTGCCGTCGTACTCGTAGGCCTTAAAATCAAAGAGGTTAACATAAACGTTAGCCTTGCCGTCAACAATATAGGGAACAACAACGGGGCATACAGCCGCGCCGAAGGTTGACTTTAAGTTCTCAAACACGCGGTAAAAACGAGCGTCCTCATCGCAAAGACCGTTAACAAAGAATACCTTTGTAAGGCCTGCCTTTGTGGCGGCCTCAACAGCCTTTTCGGTACCAACGCTTACGCCGTCCTTGCCTGATACAACGATCATAGCGGTGTCGGCAGCGCGCATACCCTCAGCTACTCCGCCGGCAAAGTCAAACAGACCGGGGGTGTCGATGAGGTTGATCTTGGTGTTCTTCCACTCTATCGGAGCCACTGCTGTCATAATAGAAGCCTGGCGCTTGATTTCTTCGCTGTCAAAGTCAAGCATAGTGTTGCCGTCGGCAATTTTTCCGAGCCTGTCGGTCGCCTTTGCAAGGTAAAGAATAGACTCGGCAACGGAGGTCTTTCCGCAGCCGCTGTGACCCGCGAGCGCGATGTTAAGAATGTGTTTTGCGTCGTACTGTTTCAAAAGAATTTTCTCCCTTCGTTTTTGGCAGGAAAACCGTCCTGCCGTATTGTTAATTTCATTATATTAGCATTTATGTGCAATAACACCTGATAATTATACCATATTTGTGTAGAATACACAACAATTTTAAAGCAAAATAAAAAAATTCACCCTTTGCCCAATATGGACAAGGGTGAATTGTGCAATTTGCTTTATTTGCGAAATTATCGAA
Source organism: Ruminococcus sp. (assembly GCA_045116595.1). GTDB lineage: Bacteria > Bacillota > Clostridia > Oscillospirales > Acutalibacteraceae > Ruminococcoides. The sequence continues at coordinate 8,281 of JBGULZ010000045.1, forward strand.
ATATTATGCACAAAAAAAGCCTCGAAAATTTGTGCAAAATAACCCTTCGCTTTTTAGAGTTTAGAGTTTAGAGTTTAGTGAAGGGTCGCTTCGCTCCGGATTTATAATTACTTTTTAAAGGGGTCGCGTCTTTAACTGACATCGGTGATATTACAATAAGATTTTTCGGCACGCCTCAGAATGACAGCTAACTTATTACTTATTACATAAAAAACAGAGCTGCCAACGTTGCCGTCAGCAGCTCACTGTTAATTGTTAATCGTTAATTGTTAATTGTCATTTACTTACTCAAGATCGCTCCCTGTGCGCCGGAGGAAACTAATTTCTGATAACGGGCGAGGTAGCCTGTTGTGATCTTGGGTTCTCTGGGCTGCCACTTTTCTCTGCGAGCCGCGAGCTCCTCGTCGGTGAGCTTAACGTTGATGGTGTTCGCCGGGATGTCGATCTCGATTATATCGCCTTCCTCAAGCAGGCCGATCGGGCCGCCTACCGCCGCCTCGGGAGATACGTGGCCGATAGAAGCGCCTCTTGTAGCGCCGGAGAAGCGTCCGTCTGTGATAAGCGCAACGCTGCTGCCGAGTCCGCTGCCCATGATAGCGGAGGTGGGGTTGAGCATCTCTCTCATTCCGGGGCCGCCCTTGGGGCCTTCGTAGCGGATTACGACGACGTCACCCTCGTTGATAAGACCGCCGTTGATCGCCGCCATAGCGTCCTCCTCGCAGTCAAATACACGCGCGGGACCCGAGTGCTTGAGCATTTCGGGAGCTACCGCCGAGCGCTTTACAACGCAGCTGTCGGGAGCAAGGTTGCCTCTGAGCACAGCGATACCGCCGGTGGGGCTGTAGGGGTTCTCCGCTGTCCTGATTACCTCGGGATCGCGGTTTACAACGCCCTTGATGTTCTCTGCAACGGTCTTGCCGGTGCAGGTGATAAGGTCGGTCTTGAGCAGTCCGAGCTTGTCGATCTCGTTCATAACGGCGTAAATTCCGCCTGCCTCGTTGAGGTCTTCCATATATGTTCTGCCCGCGGGAGCAAGGTGGCAGAGGTTGGGGGTATGCGCGCTGATCTCGTTCGCGATGCCGGGGTCAAGCTCGATACCGCACTCGTGAGCGATAGCGGGGAGGTGGAGCATTGAGTTGGTGCTGCAGCCGAGAGCCATATCCATTGTAAGCGCGTTGCGGAACGCGTCCTCTGTCATAATATCGCGGGGCTTGATGTCCTTTTCAAGCAGCTCCATTATCTTCATACCCGCGCGCTTTGCGAGCTGGATGCGCTCGGAATAGGGGGCGGGAATAGTGCCGTTGCCGCGAAGCCCCATACCGAGTACTTCCGTAAGGCAGTTCATTGAGTTAGCCGTGTACATACCCGAGCAGGAGCCGCAGCTGGGGCAGGTCTTGTTTTCGTACTCGTTGAGCTCGTCAAGAGTGATCTTTCCGGCGTTGTAGGAGCCTACCGCCTCAAACATACTGCTCAGGCTTGTCTTTTTGCCGCCTACTCTGCCCGCGAGCATCGGGCCGCCGCTGACAAAGATGCTGGGGATATTGAGCCTTGCTGCCGCCATAAGCAGACCGGGCACGTTTTTGTCGCAGTTGGGAACCATAACGAGCGCGTCAAAAGCGTGGGCGAGAGCCATACACTCGGTAGAATCCGCGATAAGGTCGCGGGTAACGAGCGAATACTTCATACCCTGGTGCCCCATAGCGATACCGTCGCAGACCGCGATCGCGGGGAATACGACAGGATTGCCGCCCGCCATAGCCACGCCGAGCTTTACAGCCTCAACGATTTTGTCGATGTTCATATGTCCGGGCACGATCTCGTTATAGGAGCTGACGATACCGATAAGCGGCTTGTCCATCTCCTCGTTAGTCATACCCAGAGCGTGCAAAAGAGAACGCTGGGGAGCGCATTTAACGCCCTTTCTTACTGCGTCACTGATCATAAAAATACTTCCTTTCAAATATGTAAAGTTAAGATTTGCTGTCGCAAAGTTAAGATAACTGTTCACGACGAAGTCTCTTAACTTGCGCGTAAGCGCAACCTTAACTTATTTTATTATAGAATACGCTTAAAAACAGCTCGTAGAACTCGTCCTCGCGGATGTAGTTTTCCGCTCGGTTTCCGACCTGCTTTACATCAACGGGAACGGTTTCGGTCGCGGTATCGATCTTACCGTTGCGGCTAAGCTCCGTGGCGAGATACGTCACTCCGTTGATCTTGATGTTTGTGCAGGAGTATTCCTCGGCGGCTCTGTAGAGCTTTACAGGCGCAGTTATATCTGATTTTGAATGCGAGAACACCTTTTTCATCAGCTCGGTCAGGTAAAGTTTCTGACGATTGTTTCTGAGCAGGTTGGCGTCCGCGGTATTTTTATTACGAAGCCTGACAAAATCATTTGCCATCTCGCCTTCAAGGTGATATTTTTCTCCTTTTTTAAATACAAGCTCGTTGCCGCTGTAAACATCCTCGGGCGACTTGACGTCTATTCCGCCGACTTCGTCGTTTATAACCGAAATACCGTCGATCTCCATTGAAAGATACGCTTTGATCGGAATGTTATAAAACAGTCTGCGTACCGAATCAAGGCAGTTCATACAGCATTCCTGCTCTGTTCCGCCGTAGGCGTAAGACATAGCGATCGGCAGCTTTTCCGAGCCTGTGTAACCGCCGGTTTTTGAGTAAACGGAGACGTCGGTGATAATATCTCTCGGGATATTTACAAGCGTTACGTTGTTGGTCTTGGTATCTATCGACATAACGATAATTACGTCGGCGTTGTATTTGTTTCCGATCTCAGTGCGTATTTCTTCGTCGCGCTCTCTGTCAATACCCATAAACAGGATGTTAGCAACGTCTTGTTTGTATTTGTAAGTATTGCCCTTGTATTTAACGGTATTTCCGCCGTCGTTAAGCACGACATCGGGGTTATCAGGAGCGGTTATGGTATATGAGCTCAGCGACAACTGATCCTTACCGCTGCTGCGAAGGTACACAAAAACGCCGGCGGCGATCAGCGCAAGAGAAAGCACGATGCATCCGAAAGAAATCAAAAGCTTTTTCCACAGCTTCATCTTCTTTTTTCCGTTTTTCTTATAATTTGAACGGCGGCGCTTTTTACGCTTTGAGCCCGAACTGCTTTTGCGGTGTCGTTTTTTTACATGCTCTCCGATTTTTGTCTCAACGATCTTGAGTTCTTCGGGAGCGTTATTCTCAACAGGAGTGTTGTTTATCTGATTATTTTCCATATTATCCTTCTTAATTATCCTTCTTAAAAAATAGTATTTTCAAATTGTTACAACATATTTTAGCATTTTATATTTGAAGTGTCAACCGACACGGCTAAAGCTTCATAATATTTTCATAAAACAAAAGGAACGGTTGCCCGTTCCTTTAAGTAAGCCATATTCATACATTATTTTTTATAGAAGAATTTCTTTGATGCAACGAGCACACCCAAAAGTGCCGCAAAAGCGATACCGGCATAAATAAAGTCCGCAGAACCGGTCTTAGGTGACTTAGAGCTTGTGTCGACCTTATCGGGTGTTTTATTCGAACCCTTATCATTAGAGCCGATCTTTACAAACTTGGGATATGCTTTGATGTCGCCTCTTGCGATAACGTCGATCTCAGGATTTGAAGAATCGCCGAGGAGTGTGTAGTCGCCCTCGAATGTCCAGCCGGCAAATTCATAGCCCTCGTCGGGTTTAGCGGAGAAGTGAACGGTCTGATTTCCGTCGTCATCTACCGGTGTTTTATAATCAAAGTTAAATTCACCGCCGCCGTCGCCGGGGATAATAGTGATCTGATAATTAGCAGTTGTCGGCTTGGGGCTGTCAACCGCGAAAGCAGGTGTTACCGATAATGCGATAAGCAAAACAGCAATCATTATTGTAATAGTCTTTTTCATAATAAAACCTCCGTTTTTCATTTGTCGTAATGTAGTATATGGCTTTACAGTGTCTATTGTAACACAGGTTTTAATGTTTGTAAACAATTATTTGATTTTTTTTTATAAAAATATTGCACAAAAAACTATATTTAAATTTGTACATATCTTTAACGCCATCCCGCAAAAAACACGGAATGTCATCAAAATATTTATTTTTTGTTTTTGCGCTGGATGATAAAGTAGATGATTCCCGCGGCTGCCACAACAACGATAATAACAGCGAAAATAATAGGCGTTGCCTTGTTTTCGTTAGTTGTTAACGGTTCGCTGCCCAGCGCGAAGGCGTTAAGGCATCCCGCGAAAGCGGTCGCTATTGCGGCGCAAAGGCTAAAAAGCAGGCCTGTAACTTTGTTGAGCTTTTTCATTTTTATCTCCTTTATTCACCGTTGTCTGTAGTCGCAAGCGGTTCATCGCCCTGCTCTTCGGGAGCGAGAACGGTGAGCTTGCAGGTCTTGCTTATTCCGTTATAGGTCGAAACAGTGATCGTGACCTCGCCCTCGGCCTTGGCTGTAACGGTACCGACCTTGCTTCCGCCGGGAACGGTGATCTCAGCGATCTCCTTGTCGGATGATGTAAAGGTCACCTTGCGGCTTGTTGTGCCCTCGGGGAAGAAGGCTTCAAGATCAAATACATCGCCTGCGGTAGCCGTGACCTCCTCATCGACGGTCAGATCGTCGGGAGCGTCAAGCACGTTGACCTTCATATAGGTGTAAACATTGTTATAAGCCTTGCAGCATACTATAGCGGTTCCGACTTCCTTACCGGTAACAACGCCGTTGCTCTCAACGATATCGGCGATCTCGGGCTTGTAGGAGTAGTAGCGGACAGCGGATGTTCCCTGGCCGCCTAAGAAGAAGTGGTTAAAGTCAAAGGTCTCGCCCTTGCCGATGGTGATCTCGGTGGTGTTGAGGATGAGCTTTGTGGGAGCGTTCTTAACGGTGATGTTAGCCGATTTGCTGACGCCGTTGCCCGCCTTGACAGTGATCTTGGCAGTGCCCTTGCCCTTTGCTGTGGCAAGTCCGCCCGCGGCAGCTACGTCAACGACCTTTGCGTTGCTCGAAGAATAGAGAAGGCTTGTTGTGCCCTGACCCGCGGGCAGCCAAGAGTTAAAGTCGAACTTCTCGCCGATACCCATAACTCTGTCGCCGCTGTTCATAATGACCTCGGTCGCGGGATCCATAACCGTCATCTGGCACGATACCTTGACTCCGTTGTATGCCGAGCAGGTGATGGTCGCTGTGCCCTTGCTCTTGGCAACGGCAAGTCCCTTGTTCTTTGAGACCTCTACGACCGACGGGTCGCTTGAAACGTAGTTGACTATACCCGTGCCCTCGCCCTTGTTGAACATACAGGAGAACTGGAACTTTTCGCCGACGCCCATATTCTTCTTGGTGGCGTTGAGGGTGAGCTTCTTGGGAGCCTTGACAACGTGTACCTTTGTGGTCGTCTTTACTCCGTTGTACGCCGTAGCGGTAACGGTGATGGTACCGGGAGAAACAGCCTTGGTCATACAGTTGTATTTGCCTACGGTAGCGACCTTCGGGTTGCTGCTGGTGTAGGTGATGGTTGAGGTCTTTTGACCCGCCGGGATGCTTGCGTTTATATCATAGCTCTCGCCGACGCCGAGGTAGAAGTTGGTGCGGTTGAGGTATATCTTGGTCGGAGCCTTGCCGACTGTTACGGTTGCGTCAACGTGGACGCCGTTGAATACATAGGCGGTGATGGTAGCCGTTCCCACGCCCGTGCCCTTGGCTAAGCCTCCGGCGGCGTTGACGGCGCAGACCTTCGGGTTGCTCGACTTGTACGCTATGCTTCCGCAGCCCTCGCCGCTCTTTAATGACGTGTTAAAGTCGAACGTCTCGCCGATTCCTAACGTTCGCTGTTTTAGGTTTATACCGAGCCATGTCGGCGCCTTCATTACCTTAAAGGTACACTTGGCTGTCTGATCGCCGCATTTTGCGGTGATAACGGCGGTGCCGACGTTCTTGGTGTAAACGTTGCCGTTTTTAGCGTATGCAACGTTGGGATTGTTTGAGGTGTAAACGGGTGTGTAGCGCTTGTCGTAAGATGTGGCGAACAGCTTGCCTGTTTCACCCGCGCCGAGTGTTCCTGAGGTGCGGTTAAGGGTAAAGGGAGTTTGAGTCCTCGCCTTTAATACAACAAAGAAGGTTACGGGTCTGCCCGCTCCGCGGATCTCGGTAATATGGTTTTCAGGGGTGGTAGAGTGCCAGAATACATCGGATTTTCCGTTGCCGTAGTAGATACCGATGTGGTTGTAGCCGCTGGCGGAGTATTCGCTGTCGGTAACGAACTGCCAGATAACGTCGCCCTTTTCAAGCAGCCCGGAGTTGAGCATCGAGCCCTTACTTGTAAAGTAGTAGCGGCTGATGTTGTAGTCGCGGTAAAGCGTTACCCAGCCTGTCTCTGCGGGGACAAGGTACTTTTTGCTCGATACGCTCTGCAGAACGTGCCATACAAAGCCCGTGCAGTTAGTTACGGGAGTCGTTGTCGGCAGGCCGTAGTTGCCTGTGGCGTATTTGCTGCTGCGGTCGCCGTTGGGCATACGGTAGTCGCCGTCGTTGTCAAACGGAGTTCCCAAATAGTAGTGGGGATATTTACCGTTGTGATCGCGGTCCTTCATCCACTGCTGATAGGTGTTCCAGTTGATACCGAGCACGTCGCACAGACCTCTTGAACCCTTGTGCAGGGTGTTTACAACGTTGTTTGTGCCGACGGAAACATAACCCGACGAAACGGTAACGCTGCAGTACGCCTTGTGACCGGTTACGATATCCTGGGCGTAAACGGTCGTGCTTCCGGTTCCCGCAGCGGTGAGGAATCCGCCGCCGCGCTGAATGTTAGCCACTTTGGAATTGTTGCTGAAATAGGCGATGTTTTTTGTTGTCGAACCGTCCGAATAGAACGAGTTGATGTCAACAGTGTCGCCGACGCTCAAATGAAGAGCTTTCGCGCTTAAAGAGAGCGTTTTTGAAGCTGCGCGCGAGGAAGTGACCGCCACTATCGTGATCGAAGCAACAAGCAAGACTGCGATGACTATGGCGGTGATCCTGGTAACAGTTTTTTTCATAGAATGCACCCCTTGTTTTTTATAGTATATTTTCATTTTATTCTACCATATATTGTATGAAGATTTCAACTTAGTTACAGAGATGTAATGTATAATTGTCATAAAGAAAAAACAGGAGCGTAAATTTCACACTCCTGCATAATTTTGCGTTATTTGCCTGCGTTTTTCGCTTTTCTTTGGTCGATTTGTACCAAGTGTTCCGACGGCTTATTCCTCGAACAGCGGGGTCGAAAAATATCTTTCGGCGGTGTCGGGGAGGACGGTGACGACCGTTTTGCCCTTGCCGAGCTTTTTGGCGAGCTTGATCGCCGCTGCGACATTTGTTCCGCTCGAGATACCGCACATCAGACCTTCCTCGCGCGCGAGGCGCTTTGCGGTGTTTAGCGCTTCCTCGTCGGTGACGACATAGATCTCGTCATATATATTCCTGTTCAAAATATCGGGGATGATACCGTCGCCGATACCCATCTGCAGGTGGGTACCGATAGTACCTCCCGCGAGGATGGCGGCGTTTTCGGGCTCGACCGCCCAGATCTCGATATCCGGATACTGCGCCTTGAGCACCTCGCCGATGCCCGTGATAGTTCCACCCGTGCCGATACCGGAGCAAAAGCCGTCGATCGGGTCGGCGCACTGCTGCATTATCTCAAGCGCGGTGTAGCGCTTGTGAGCCTTGACGTTATTGATATTTTCAAACTGCTGGGGAACAAATACCCTGCTGTCCTTTTCTTTCATCTTAAGAGCCATTTGCAGACATTCCTCAATGCACGCGCCGATATCTCCCGCGTCGTGGATAAGTTTGACCTCAGCGCCGTAGTGGCGGATGAGCTTGCGCCTCTCCTCGCTGACGGAGTCGGGCATAATGATGATGGTGCGGTAGCCCTTGACCGCGCCGACAAGCGCCAGCCCGATACCCTGATTTCCGCTGGTCGGCTCAACGATAATGGTGTCGGAGTTTATCAGACCCTCTTTTTCCGCCTGCTCGATCATATTGAGCGCGGTGCGGGTCTTGATGGAACCGCCCACGTTGAGCGCCTCAAACTTTACAAGGATATCCGCGCTGTCCGGCTCGACCATACGGTTGAGCCTTATGAGAGGAGTCCGTCCGA
>JBGULZ010000046.1:0-4718 GCA_045116595.1 Ruminococcus sp.
ACAACAAAGACCAGCGGCGAGGGAGAGGTATTCGTTACAAACTCCTCAGACACAGTAACGACCGTACTGGGCGAACGCAGAGCGAGCGACCAGATCATCAATCTTATCTCTGACTACGAAGGCTTCCTGCCGACAGTAACAGCCGACTCGATCACATCCGATCCCACGCTCGGCTACGGTAAGGTGCTAACAACAAACGAATTCTTCTACAATAACCTTACCCTGTACGACGCTTACGCTTATCTTTGCCAGACCGTAAACACGGGCGGCTATACAACAAGGACGAACTCGTTCCTAACAAGCAACAGCATCAAATGCAATCAGCGCCAGTTCGATTCGCTTGTATGCTTCGCTTATAACGTAGGTTCATACGCGATCTACAATGACGCCGATCTGCAATCTGTACTGCTCAGCACCGGCTCGGCAGGTACAATAACGGCAGGCGGAGAGGGATATGTCAACGAAAGCGGCGTTAACCTCAGAAGCGGCGCAGGCACAAACTTCACTTCGCTTGCGACAATGGCGGCAAACACAAAGTTCACCTTTGTTGACGGCGTGCTGTACAGCTCTCACTGGTATAAGATCAAGCTTGCCAACGGAGTAGTCGGATATATCTATTCGGATTTTGCAACGGCTTCCGGCGGAACAAGAGATCTTAAAAACACCAATATGGCGAGCTTCATAAAGCAGTTCTTCCAGTATCACCACGCATCCGGTTCATGCTATTGGGGACTGTTGTACAGAAGGATCGACGAGGGAGAGATATTCTTCTACGGCGATTATGTCCGCGACGGTCAGAACAACAAGAAGCACTTTAAATTCACCTGCCGTGTCAACAGCGGATTCTCGATCAGCTAAAAAACAATAAAAAACAATATTACTTAAGGCAATTTGGAATAGCGTTTATCGCTATTCCATTATTGCCGTTATAGGAAGTGCGAATCAAATGAAAAGTATAGGATTTATCGGCGCGGGCAATATGGCGACCGCGATAATCAATGGCTTGATCGCTCAAAAGGGCAGCGGCAGCTTTATCAATGTTTTTGACGTCAGTACGGAAAAGCTTGACGAGATATCTAAGCTCGGCGTCAACGCGTTCTCATCATCACAGGATGTAGTAAAGAACAGCGATATAATCGTTTTGGCGGTCAAGCCGCAAAACTACGCCGAGGTGCTCGAAGCGCTCAAGGATGTCGTAAGCACCGACAAGACCTTTGTTTCTATCGCTGCGGGTATCTCGATCAATTATGTTCAATCCGCTCTCGGCTGTGAATGTCCCGTTGTAAGAGTTATGCCCAACACGCCCTTGCTGCTCAAAAAGGGAGCTTCCGCTCTTTGTCCTTCCGACAATATCAGAGAGGAAAACAAGCAGATCGTCTATGATATGTTCGCGGGCAGCGGTGTGTGCGAGTACATAACAGAGGATCATATGAACGAGATAATCGCCGTTAACGGCAGCAGCCCGGCGTATATCTATATGTTCGCCAAGGCTATGGCTGACTACGCCGTAAGCGTCGGAATTGATTACGACAAGGCGCTCAATCTTATTTGCGCGACCCTTGAGGGCTCCGCCGCTATGCTCAAAGAAAGCGGAGACACTCCCGATGTGCTTATCGAAAAGGTAAGCTCAAAGGGCGGCACGACTATCGAAGCGCTCAACAAGCTCAGAGAGCACGGCTTTACCGAGGCTATTGACGACGCGATGAAGGCTTGCACCAAGCGCGCCGAAGAACTCGGAAAATAATTAAGTAATATTCATAAAGCGTTCCTCATATTATTTATCGGACAAACTGTAGAGAGGAACGTTTTATGAAAGGAATAGTATTTTCATTCAACCGCAAAAAGGGGGAGAAGAAAAACCTGCCCAAAATATCCCTGCCTGATCTCAGGTACATATTCAGGCGATACGGCGTTACGCTTGTGTTTGTGGTTTTGATTTTGCTCGGAATGGTTTTGGGCGCACTTTACGCGCGCTCTGCTCAGTCCGACACCCTCGATTCACTCGATTTTTTATTTACGACAAATCTTGACGCAAGGCTGTCGCAAAGCCCGTTCGGCACATTCTGCGCTTGCTTCGCGTCTGACTTTATATTTTTGATCAGCGTTTATCTTTTCGGTACTGCTCCCTGGGGACTGCCGCTTTTGCTTGCCACGGTACTGTTCAAGGGCTTTGGCATCGGTATAACCGCCGCTTATCTCTTTATCTCGCACGGCTTGAGCGGAGTAGGATTTTACCTGCTTGTGCTTTTGCCCGGAACTTTTTTGTTCTGTATAGCTCTGGCACTTTTTTCTACCTCGGCTTTTGGATTTTCCAAGAGGATGTTCATTGTGACCGTAAGTAAAAACGCGCTTGCCGCTTCTGTAAGAGAGGGGCTGCTGCGGCTTAGCTCAAGGCTTTTGACCGCGCTGATCATCGCCTTTGCGGCGTCGCTTATCGATACGCTTTTGTGGTCGCTGTTCGCGGGGGCATTCAAGTTTTAGTCGAATTTCGGAGGACTATATGGCGTCAAAAAACTCTACCTTTCCGCTTACAAGGGTGTTCAGCAACCTGTTTTTGGGATTTCCCAGACTGCTGCTGACTAACCTTATCTTCGCGGTACCGTTTTCCGCTTTTTTCGCGATATTTTACGCGATCAATAAGCTGACGGGGATAAATTCAAATTTCATACTGATCCTGACGGTCATTCCGTTATTCCCGTTTTACGCGGGCGTTGTTCAGGTCAGCGCGCATATCTCTCAGGGACAAACAGACGTCAATGTCTTCAAAAACTTTTTTGCCGCGGTAAAAGAGAACTTTTTACGCTTTCTTGTTCACGGGGTCGTCGCTTATCTCGCGATTTTTTTCAGCTACTGGTCGATCACCCTGTACGCCGGACTCGGCGCGCAAAACTGGACGTTCTATGTGCTGATGGCGGTTAGTGTGATAATTGCGATATTCTTCCTGTTTATGTTCTTTTATATCCCGCCGATGACAGTTACATTTGATATCTCGATGAAGAATATCTACAAAAACAGCTTTTTGATGACCTTCGGCGAGTTAAAGCATAATCTTTTGGCTGTTTTCGGCTTATTATTGCTTGTAGTTTTCTGCTTTACAATAATTGCTTTCTGCACCGTTTCGGCGCTCGCGATAACGATCGCTACTGTTGCTTTAGTGCTTTTGATCGTGCCGTCTGTATCTTCGTTCATTATCAATTCTGCTGTTTACCACAGAATGTATGTTATGATAGCGGATAATTCAGCCGAGAGCAAGAATGTTGACAAAAAGATCAGCAATAAGCGCAGCGAGCTCGCCAATAAGAAGAATAAGAACAAACCCGTTCAGTCCGAATTGGACGAGCTAAAAAAGCTTGAGATAGACAAAAACGCCGATATGGACGAGTATGTTTATTACAACGGCAGAATGATGAAGCGCAGTGCGCTCTTGAAGCTCAAAAAAGAGGCGCTGGAAGAGGACGATAAAAAGGAGACAAAATAATGGCAGATAATAAAGTCAAGACCGAAAAAAAGTCAAAAGCTCCGATAATCGTTATCGTTATTTTGTCTGTAGTTCTGATAGCGGCAGGGGCTTTTGCGATACTTTATTTTTACGGCGCGTTCAGTCAGGATAACGGCGGTAATGATGCGAGCGTTTCCACGACATCTGATGAATTCGGCACAACTGCGGCTCAGGGAATGCACGGACAGCTTCAGCCAGATTCAGAGAGCAGCGAGGAGACAAATATCGTTATTCCTCCTACCGAAAAAGACGGAGAGATAACGTATTTCAGCGGTAAGTTTATCCCAAGCGGCAAGGTCATAGACAGACTGACAGGGAATAATAACGCTACGCTAAGGGAAGTGTTCGGCGCAGGATATAACGCGCAGGGCGGTATCACCTTTAACAGTGACGGGACCTTCTTGGACGCTCTTCGCCCGTCACACAACAACACAGGCGGCTATGTAGTACAGAACAATAAAATAATCGCTACATATTCTGACGATATAAATATGGATATCACCGTAACCGAATGGAACGGCAACGTTCCAAAGAGCTTTTATGTCGTTTACGCGGATTACGAGGTTTATTTTGGATAAGCTATGAGTAAAAAAACTAAAAAAATCTCCGTGGAAGAAAAAGCGCGGAGGAAAGAATCAAAAAGAAAAAAGAAAATAATAAAGGCTGTGATCATCTGTTCGATCATTGCGGTAGTTATTGCCTGTACGGTCGTCTCGGCTGTGCTTGTAACTCAGCATATCGACCGCGAGAACCAGCTTTATGATTACAAATGGGTCCCTGTTTCAGCCCAAAACGCGAGCGAGGATGAGGTCGAAGTCAGAGCGGTATACGGTGATGACGTCAAGTACTCAAACTATCAGGGCAGCCTTAAATTCAACAAAGACGGCACTTTTGATTTTTGGATGTCGCCGGGATTGCCCGATGACGGAACTCACACAGGCAAATATGAGCTTGACGGCGACACCATCAAGGCGACCTTTGACGATGGAACTCAGACGGAGTTTTTCATTGAGCGAGAGAACGGTTTGATCAAAAACATCAGGCTCGGCTATAATGACTATACCGTTTACTTAGGACAAGGCGAAAAAATAACAGAAGAAAAGAATATCTCGGAAAACTGAATATCTAAAACAACTTCTCCCAAATCGTTTTGATTTTGGGAGTTTTTTTATATCGAGTTTGTTAATGCGCTCTTTTCACCTTTATTTTTACCGGCATA
>JBGULZ010000047.1:0-5727 GCA_045116595.1 Ruminococcus sp.
AAAGCAATGATTAGGGTAGCTGAAAACAGAAGTTGTTTCCATACGCTGCAGCCTAACACAAAAACGATAAAAGACTTCTTTCTTGAAAAAGAATCCGCAAAGGATTTTTGGAGCAAAAAACAGTCCGATGCACGTGACGAGGATTATAGAAGAAGCAAGCGTAACATCAAAAACGTTTTGATAGAAATTGCCGCACAGCATCCTCTCGATGGTAATAAACCCGATTGTGAGTTTCAAAAACGGCTTGATTTCGGCGTAGAGCTGTTTAGCCGTCTTTCTTCAAACGGTATTCAGGTTCATATTTATGTTCCCGGTAGCGTCCACTGTTCCAACGGGATTCCCGATCCTGTATCTTTAAGTACAGCGGGCACAACTTATCTGTTAGAACATGGAATTCCCGAAAATTGTATCTTCGGCGACGAAATGAACGTTCGATATAAAGGGGATGAAGGTGTTTATAATTCAGCGGATGAGTGCTTTGTCGCTTCGCAAATCTTCAAAAACGGAAAATATACAAAGCTTTACTGCGTATGTTCGCCAAACCAAATGTTACGTAAGCAATTGTTTTATTTGGCTTTTAGTGTTATCCCACATTTTTATACAGTTCCTTGTGACGACTTATCTCACGATATAATATATGAATTGTTTGAGAGTATTCCGGATGTGATTTACAAAGACCATACTTGGCAGGACGCTGATTCATTTAACGCAAAAAGAACAAGGAAAGGCAGAAAGCCTAAGAATTAAAAACAGAGGTTATTATCATAAAATGTAAGTATCAAATGATATAGAAACAGCCACCGTAAAATTTTCTACGGCGGCTGTTTTTGCCTAAATTATTAAAACTGAAATCCACTAGTTCGGATTCTATAAAGGATTTATATAACTAATAAAAAGTAACTGAAATCTATCTGTATGCATGTGTTTATTGCAGATTAAAATTCCTCTTTGCTCCATCTCTGGTGAAACCAAGCTTGCAGGGGGATGTTCGTGCAGTATAGTCACCATATACCTGAACAAGATAGAAATTATCATCGTTGCATTTTAATACCTCGAAATGATAATCAGATAAACTATTTCCGTAAAGCATTGACATCATCGATAGTATGCTGGAGCCATCCATATCTATTTTTATAGTATCATTAGATATTGCCTCTGCTGACCAATTACCTTCTTCTTCAGGGAAGTACCCCCAATCCATCACAAAAACGCCGTCGTCATAAAACGAAAGATACACATCATCCGAAGTGCTCCAATCGCCGATAAGAAAATCAACATCGGCTTTAGGTTGCGTCGGAGGTTCGGTTTGTATAATAGTTGTTTTTTCTTTTTCCTTTAGATATAACCAATCCAAGTAATTGACCTGTTTCTTTTGTATGGTTACATTATCTATAGATGACTCATTGTATCCTGATGAGGAGGCAGTGATTTTATATGTTCCTTCTTCCAGTAGTATTTCAAATTGTCCGTAATCATCTGTAACGGCAGTATCAATATAATCTCCGTTAGTAGTGTATGCTTTTACTGTTGCATTTGAAATTAATTCATCAGTATTGGCATCCACCACTTTACCGATAGCGCTGCCATATTCAGTTGAAGGGGTATCGTTTTTTGAGAGTGTCTTTTCAATGCCGAGAGCGATATTTACAGCTTTTTCGGCGTTAAGAATATTATATTTTATACCGTTTTTTTCGATAGGACGATCCGCGGTTTCAACGACGATTGTCTTTACTTCTTTACCGGTTAATTTGGGATTAAGCGACCAAACCATAGCCGCAACACCGGATACATGAGGAGCTGCCATAGAAGTTCCATTCATACAATCGTAACCGTTATTTGATAAGCAAGAATAGATACCGACTCCCGGAGCCATAATATCTACACGATCACCAAGATCTGTATTATCATAAAACCCATATCCACTATGTGCTCCGTCACCAAATAGGTTGAACCCACGACCTAAGTTTTTGATGCCGCCTACAACAATGATATGCTGTTTAACCTCTTCGTCTTCAATCGCTGAGATCGGATTACAGTATCTTGCGTCTATTCCACCATTGTTACCAGCAGCGCAAACTAAAACAAAATCGTAGTTTCGATTAATGCAACGTGACAAAAATGCTTCCATAGGCTTTGAAAGCGTTATTGTTTCATTTCGTGCTTTATCCGTGATGTTATTGTCTTTCCAAAAACCTTCACTTGGATCTGTTTCGTTCCAATGAACACCTTGAGATATATTGATTACTTTTGTTCCTCTTAAAATCAACTCGGCAAGTGCAGATTTGTACTCGACAATATAACATAGATCATTAGCGTTATATGTTATACCCATTAGTTTTACAAGTTTCTCTCCGTTTGATTTTTTGGTTGGCATAACTCCGGAAAGCCCTTTGTTATTGTCAAAATCAGCAGCCATTATTCCTGCAACATGACAACCATGATCTTTTGTGCCATAGTCACGAGTCCATTCAAAGGTAAGATCATCATGATCTTCAAATCCATCGTCCATCAATCCGATTGTAATTTCTGTCATTTCATCACGGTGATCCCACGCTTGCGGAGCGTTGATTGCTTCTACACCCCAGTTGTTTCCCTCAGGGACATTACTGTCCCAGTTTTGACCGTCGCCCCATGGATCGTTTGGAGTATAATAACCGTTTGGACTTAAGTTCATTCCATAATTTAAGGAAGCATATTCAACTAATTCATCTTTCTCGAAATTGTCTATGATTTCCAACAAATTGGATTTGGAATAAGCTTCTTTGAAACGGATTTGATATTCATCAAACGCTTTGATATATCCTACTATCTCAGCATTATAGGTTTTAGCAAGTTTTTCAATATCTGAATAATTGGAATTTTCATTTGCTGAGAGCAAAAGCTCATTGTTAACATACTTTTCTCCCGATTTTTCATCCGTAACAACGTTATCGGTATCCGGGGTCGAGTAATAGTTTTCAGTATTCTCAGCGGCTTGTGAATTGCTCTTTTGGTTATTTAGTAACACAAATATGACAATAAAAGCAATAATACACACAATCACCAGAATAATAATTCCGAAAAAAAGTATTCTTCTCGCTTTTACGCTCATAGACAAGTCCTTCTTTCAATATACTATAAATACTTGTTATAATAGTCGGTTTTTCAAGATCGAAGTGGGAGAGAGGTGAGTTCGTATAATCAGACAGGCAGAAAGATGTTCCTCTCAATAGAAATAAATTTAGGATCATCCCTTTAGCGCCTGTTCTTTATGATGTTCTCAACGTATTCCAAAACAGCATTTGCAACCTCTCTTCTGTAAGGCTGTTCGTGCGAAACTTTACCGTCATATACAGGAGAAAGTTGGTTTTTCTCTGCCAATCTGTTGAGAAGATTGACGTTACCAAGAACTGAATTGTGTAGCATTGTCCGAGATTTATCCAACTTTGTAACATTCTCTCTGTATTCATCACTTGAGATTGAACGGGCATATACTTTCATCCACAGCTCCATCTTAAATATTACGCTGTGATACTCCTCAAATGATGTGACGCTTTGTTCTATTATCTTCAAAACATTATCTTCTTCACGATAGATTTCGATTAGCTTTTCGATCGTTTCTTTACAAATCATAAAATAACCTCCGATTATTGTTGAGCCATTGCTTTTTTAATAATACTTTCTATTTCTGAACCGGTTAAGTGGTTCTTAGATAATAACGATTCAACAAGTGCGTTTATCGCAGGTTTGTTATCATTAATTGATTTAATTGCCAACGCCATTTGTTCGTCGAGAATCTTATTAACCTTTTCGTGTATGCTTTGTGCAACAGTAGATTGCATGATTGCATCTTGGTCGATTACCCGTAAGCCAAAGGATTTATCCATTCCGTAAGAACAAACCATTCTTTCCGCAAGCTTTGATGCCGAAGCAAAATCTGCCGATGATGTTGTTGTGATACCGTTTTCATCACCGTAATATACTATTTCTGCGGCTCTTCCGCCGAGAGAGGTGCGGATTTTTGCAAGCAGCTCATTTTTGGTATAGAAGGTCTTTTCTTCTTCATTTGCGTGTTGCATATATCCACCGTGATTTCCTCTTGACACTATTGTAAGATAAGATGGCGTTTCACCGTTGAGGAAACACAAAAGTGCGTGGCCGGATTCGTGTCTTGCTGTGCGTTCAAGCTGCTCTAATGTTTGTGGCTTTGCATCACCATATTGAAATGTTTCAAACGCCATTTCAATTATTGCATCAGTGACTTTTAATTTGTCTTCCAGAATTGCGGTCCGCAGTGAGAAATCTATCACTGACGCAAGCTCTGCCAAGCTCATGCCGGTGGAACGGATTGCAAGGTTTTCTGTTTCCGATTCGGAAACAGAAAAGGATTTGTTTTCCTGAAATCTCTGTTTCAAATATAACATTCTTTCGCTTTTATTGGGAAGATCGACATATGTTTTTCTGTCAAATCTTCTCATCAATGCTGCGTCAAGACTTTTGCTTCCGCCGGGAGTTACATCGAAGTTGGTCGCCGCAAGGACGAATACCGGTTTTGACGGATTGTTGATGAACCCGTCCATTTCGGAAAGAAATGCGGTGAGCGTTGCTTCTCTTTCAGCAGAGTTTTCGCCGCCTGTCCTTTCCTTTGCGATAGCGTCGATTTCATCTATAAACAGGATTGAAGGCGCGTATTTCCGAGCTGTTTTAAATAAGTCATGAACCTTCTGAGCACCTTCGCCAATGTATTTTTTTAGGAATTGATTTCCTTCTGCGGCGATAAAAGCTACTCCTGATTCTTTTGCCATAGCCTTAGCAAGCATTGTTTTGCCAGTTCCCGGAGGTCCGTAGAATATAATACCTTTGGGAGAGTGAAGTCCGCTTCCAACATATTTTTTGGGGTTTTTAAGATAGGAAATGAAGTGTTTTAATTCCTTCTTAGCATCTTCGGCACCGATAATTTGATCGAATCCGATGTCGGGTCTGCTGACAGCACTTAGGATATTGTCACTGTCTTCCGCGTCAATTGCAACCGAGAGCTTAAAATCAAAAAGCTGAATTACTGCTTCTGTTTTATCATCGTTAAGCATTTGAGCGGTCTCAAATTCAAGAAGCTTATTCGATTTGGCAAGCAGCGCCATACTGTTTTGTTTGTGGATCTTTTTTGTGATTTCATTGATAACAGAGGAAAAATCAGCACCAATAGAAAGAATATCTTGCACGCCGTGACGGAGGTAAGATATTCTTTCTTCTTTAAGAAGAAGTTTGTCGGCGCTCTTGAAAAAGAAAACGGGTATTTCGGGAAATTGCAGTTGTGCTGTTTGCCAAAAATCCCTTGCCTTGGATTTGACATCCTCAAAATTCAGGAAATGATGATCACCTAAGATCCCGTACTCCATATCAATCAGGATATAAGAGATATCGTGTGTTTTCAGTTTTCTTCTCGCTTCCGTGATGGTTTGAATATCAATAAGGTTTAATTCAGGGACGATTTCCCTGCATTTTTCGGCTGTTTGTTTCGATGTATATAATAGTATCTCACTTTTCTTGGTGGGAGAGAAGAGCGAAACAACATCCTCGCCGAGTTCAGAGAAATCAGATCGAATGATTACCTTTTCAAGATTTCTGATTCCGTTTTCCGGATTGGTTTCCGTTATTAGTCTAAAAAGCTCAAAAAGCTCATCACTTAAAAAGGTTCTCGCTCTGTTGGCTACCGTTCTTCCGTCCGCGTTTCCGCCTTCTGAGAACATT
>JBGULZ010000048.1:0-4175 GCA_045116595.1 Ruminococcus sp.
TGTTGAATATTGGAACGATGAAGATAACAATTACCATACCGCGTCGGTTTATATTCCCGATATAGAATATGTAATTCAGGACGCATCTAATACAGATATCCAATATGAGCCAATAACCGTTGAGGGTATTGAATATTAAAGGGGAGAGGATATGTTAATAAGTAATGAATTACGTTCACAGTTGATCACACATACCTATTCTCGTACTCTGCGGCTTGAATTTAACGGTGTTACGATCCAGAGCTCGAATATAATTTCGGACACGTTGGAGATTGAGAGCTCAATAATGGATGAGAGCACGCTCGTAATCGGCGGCTGTATTGCGAGCCGGATGAGCATAAAGGTGTTTAATGTCAACAATCTTCTTAATGACACTTTATCAGGTGTTCAAATCAAGGCGTATATCACGCAGAATTACACATCTGATCCTTTGCTTCCGAGCGACACTTTATATCCTGCAAGTGATTTGCTACCCGGCTACACTATTCATTCGTTGGATCAAGTGATTTTCACCGGGTACATTTACAATATTGAACGCCAAAAGCAGCGCAATGTGTTTGAAATCATAGCATTTGATGAAATGCGCAGGATGAGTGAAACAAAATGTAAAGGGCTCATATCGGGTTACTTAACTTATAACGAAACTCAGATAAACACATTATATAAATTAATGTATACAATTTTGGGGCATTATGATGATTGGTACGATACCAGTTTTCAGTCACAATATACTTCAAACAGAAGTACTGAGTTTCAACGTTCATTAAATCGCTCAACCCTAACAAATATAACGCAAGAATTACTTCGTAATTATGCAAGTGAAGAATTGTCGGTATTTGATATACTGAAAGCTCATTCGGAGTTAAATTCGCGATTTGCATATTTCAACGCTAATGGTGATTTGTGTTTTGTAACGTTTTGGGAAAAATATGATGATGAAAACCAGAATGAACACACCAGACGAAGAAATGCAAATGTGTCTATTTCTTCGTATAATAACCTTTATTATACAGATTATTATACTTCGCCAATTGAATATATCTCGTTCCCTTATGAAGGCAATAAACGTTATGATTACGGAATTACAAATGATAAAAGACGATGGTATATATCGAATAATGCCATAACGAATTGTTCAACAGATGCAAGCTCCTATATCACCGCATTTTACAGAAGTGGTGGATTAAATTATATATTCTATAATTTATATTCTTACCGTCCTTACAGTGTAGCAACTTTTGGTGAATGGTGGATTGAACCTGGCGATATTGTGTCATTGCCAACGGATAACTCAAATTTGCCAACATTAACTGGATGGGTATTAACCAGACGAATTAAAGGTGTGAGTGGTATGAAGGTTGAACTTGAAGCAAAAGGCTCAAAATACTTTACAAAAGAGGAGTTGGTATATCCTGAATAGTTACACAAAAACAAACTGGGTGAATGGATCTGCGCCCGCGATCAATGCGGAAAATCTCAACCACATTGAGCAGGGGCTTAAAGATGTAACGGATGAAGTTATTGACGGAACGGTTCACGTTGTAAATGTATCATCCGGCGAGAATAACGCGGCTGATTCTTGTATAGAGCCAAATACATTATATTATGTGCGCGTCGTTTCAAGCGTTGTCACTTGGGGTAAAATGTATCTGATCTGTACTCCCGAAAATTCGACAACACACGTTAAAAGTCAAATTGCATTTTCAATGGACGGATATTTAATAACAAGGAAATGCACAAATAATGTCTGGAGTGGTTGGGTAAAAATTCCTTCCGCAACTGAGATATCTACAATGATTCAAAATGCAATTTCCGGCAAAGCAAACAGCTCAGACGTTTACACCAAAACTCAGGCAAATGAAACATTTGTTGACAAAACCACCTATAACGATGATTTAGGCAAAATAGACGAGGATCTTCTGCAAATGGAAGATGTAGCAAACAAAGTCACGCAGATAACTGGTAACGAATCGGCTTCACAATATCCAACCGCACTTGCCGTCAAGGCTTATGTTGACGCGGCGATTGCGGCGGCGTTGAACGGTTAGGCGGTGGTTCCAATGTCCGAAACAATTATAATCGCTTTAATATCGCTTCTCGGTACGCTCGGCGGCACATTCGGCGGTATTTTGGCAACTTCAAAGCTCACGAATTATAGAATTGAACAGCTTGAAAAACAAGTCGCAAAGCATAACAATCTTGTCGAGAGAATGTACAAAGCCGAGGATTCAATACATTTGCTCGACGAAAAAATAAAAACCGCAAATCACAGAATTGAAGATTTAGAGAACGGAAGGTGACTCAATAATGAAAAAAGAAAAATTCATTGAATGGCTCAAAGCGGCAGGAATACGCGCACTAAAAACAGCGGCGCAGACAGCCGTGGCAACAATCGGTGTTTCAGCCTTGATGGAAGAAGTAAACTGGCTTGCAGTAGGTTCAACGGCATTGCTTGCGGGTATCTTATCGCTTTTAACGTCAATCGGCGGTTTGCCCGAGCTGAAAGAAGAAGCTGACACAAAACACGCAAAACATTTTGAGGACGAATAACTATGATATTTAATCTTAACAAACAAAAGGTACTTTCCGGCCCTTCGGGCAGCGCAGTCTTTAGGGGCGAAAACAATTTTAATGACATTGTTGTTAATCTCCCACATTCCATTGACGGACATATAGCAACCAATTTGAATTATGTTATGCACTTCGTTAATGGCAACGGCGATTACTCAACAAAAATTCTGAATGTTGACAGTTCGGATGAAGAGTTGCAAGCAACAGCGACAATCGACACAAACATTACATCACAGTCACAGGTGTTTGCTGCATTTATCATAATGACCGATGATAACGAAACAATTATTGGCAAGACTAACCCTGTTACAGTAACTATTCATCCGATACCGAGTGAAGAAAACGAGATTATCCCGCCTGCGGACGCTGATAAAATTATCAAAGGACTTGAAGAAATCGTACAGGAAGCAACCAAAGCCCTTGAACAGTTGTATGATTATACCAATATCAGCAATAAGCCGCAAATCAACGGCGTGACATTATCAGGCAACAAATCTTCCGACAATTTGCATTTGCAAGGAAAACTCACAGCCGGGACTAACATCACCATTGATGAAAACAATGAAATTTCCGCAAGCAGAGTAACAATCGTTTCAGGCATAGTTAATGCAAATGGAACTATAACTTTCACGGATTCAGATGGGAACACGTTTACAACAAGTGGCTCGAGTGTTATCGGTGCAGACGGATTCAGCCCCGTTGCAACTGTTACGCAGACCGCAAGTGGTGCGACTGTTTCTATCACAGATTCAACAGGTACAACAACGGCAAATATCACGAACGGTCAGGACGGAAACGATTATATTTTGACCGCACAAGACAAATCCAATATTGCTGATATAGTTTTGAGCGAGTTACCGACAACTCAGGGGGTATTATATGGCAACCAGAGTAATTGATGATAGTAAATTAAACGATATTGCCGTTGCTATTCAGGCTAAAGACAGCGGCGGTCAAATGACGGTTGATGATATGCCTGATAGGATTGAAGCTATACCGACTGGTTCAACGCTAATTCCTAAAACAATAGCCCAAAACGGAGTATATAATGCCAGTGATGATAATGCCGATGGATATGATGTTGTGACGGTTGATGTGCCTGAAAAAAACACGCTTGATGAATATTTTGCAGATACATTAGAAGTTGCGGATATTTCGAGCGTGACAGCGATTCCCAATAGCTTTTTTCAAAACAAAACAAATTTAACGGCTGTTATAATGCCAAATGCCGTAAGTATAGGCGATTCTTCTTTTTCGGGTTGTGGAAATTTAGTTTTAACGAAACTACCGAGTAGTCTCACAAGTATAGGGGCATATTCATTTTATAACTGTAGTAAAATTTTATATTTAGATTGTTCTGACGTCACAAGCATTCCTACCGTTACACTTACGAGCTTTTACGGGATAAACCCGATGTTCTATTTCCGTGATCAGCAACAACTTGATGAATGGGCGGCAGCTACGAATTGGAGTACATATGCAAGCCGTTTTCGCATAAAATCAAGTGGGACGAATCAAATTACTCAAGCAAAAGATACTATCGGAGGAACTGCTCTTTATAATGGCACCGGATACAAACAGGATTATCGCTGGATTTCAGATAA
>JBGULZ010000049.1:0-4833 GCA_045116595.1 Ruminococcus sp.
TTCTTTTCTTTAACAAGCGGTTCGATAGTCTTCTTAACGTCGTCTCTGAGGTTGTGGATCTCGTCCCAGAAACTCATAAACTCCTCATCGGGATCGATATCGACCTTCTTTGGCATATCGTTAAAGATAACGTGATCGGCTTTGTCGTCGCCCGAATGAGGCATATATTTCCAGATCTCATCTGAAGTATACGCCAAAATCGGAGCAATCATTCTTGTCATAGCGTTAAGAATGAGATAAATCGTCGTCTGAGCGGCTTTTCTTGACTTGCTGTCAGCCTTCTCGGTATAAAGTCTGTCCTTGAGAACATCAAGGTAGAAGTTAGACATATCTACAACGCAGAAGTTGTGGATGCTGTGGTATACAATGTGGAACTCATACTTGTCATATGCTTCCTTGACCTTGTCGATAAGGCTGTTGAGCTTTAAGAGAGCCCACTTGTCAATAGCGTTGACCTCGCTGAGAGGAACCATATCTGTATCGGGGTCAAAATCAAACAGGTTACCGAGAATATATCTTGCGGTATTTCTGATCTTTCTGTATGACTCCGAGGTTTGTTTAAGAATATCAAAAGAAATGTTAACGTCGGTCTGGTAGTCACAGGAAGCGACCCAAAGGCGGAGAACGTCGGCTCCGTACTGCTTGATGACCTCCTGGGGACTGATACCGTTTCCGAGAGATTTACTCATTTTGCGCTTTTCCATATCCAAAATCATACCATGGGTAAGTACGGTTTTGTAAGGAGCTACGCCGGTAGTAGCCACCGATGTAAGGAGTGAGGACTGGAACCAGCCTCTATACTGATCGTTACCCTCAAGGTAAAGATCAGCAGGGAATTTAAGGTAATCACGGCGTTTAACGACTGCGGTATGAGATGAACCGCTGTCAAACCAAACGTCCATAATATCCTTTTCTTTATCAAAATCAGTACATCCGCACTTGGAACACTTTGTTCCCTCGGGCAGTATATCCGAAGCGTCGTGGCTGAACCACGCGTTTGAGCCTTCCTCGCCGAATAGCTCGGCAACAGCGAGCATAGCTTCCTTGTCAATAAGGGGCTCGCCGCAGTCTTTGCAGTAGAAAATCGGGATGGGAACGCCCCATTTTCTCTGACGCGAGATACACCAATCTTTTCTGTCGCGAACCATCGAGGTGATTCTATCTTTACCCCACGCGGGGATCCACTCTACGGTGTTAATTGCGTCAACTGCCTCATCCTTGAAGTCGTCAACTGAGCAGAACCACTGGTCGGTCGCTCTGAAAAGGATCGGAGATTTACATCTCCAGCAATGCGGATACTGGTGGATGATCTTCTTCAACGCGAACAAATTGCCTGTTGAATCAAGCTTCATAGCGATCTTTTTGTTTGCGTCCTCAGTCTTTAATCCCGCAAACTCTCCGGCTTCCTCTGTAAGGACGCCGTCGCCGTCAACAGGACAAATAACGGGGATCTCGGGATAATTGCGGCAAACATTATAGTCGTCAACACCGTGGCCGGGAGCTGTGTGTACGCAGCCAGTACCGCTTTCGAGTGTAACGTGATCGCCGACAATAAGAAGAGATTCGCGGTCAAGGAACGGGTGCTGAGTCTTGATATACTCAAGCTCGCTGCCCTTGATAGTCGCGACAACTGAATAATCTGTGATTCCCGCCTCTTCCATAGCAGTTTCATAGAGGTCGGTAGCCATAACATAGTATTCGTCACCGCTTTGGATAACAGAATACTCGTAACGGGGACCTACGCAGATCGCTACATTAGCGGGAAGAGTCCATGTTGTTGTTGTCCAGATAACAAAGAACACCTTTGACGGGTCAATGCCCATTGCGGAGAACTTTCCGAGGTCATCGGTAACTTGGAATTTTACATATATTGAATGGCAGGGATCCTCGGCATATTCGATTTCCGCTTCCGCAAGCGCTGTTTTGCACTCGGGGCACCAGTAAACGGGCTTTAATCCGCGGTAGATGTAACCCTTGTCCGCCATCTCGGCAAACACCTTGATTTGCTCCTTCTCAAACTCGTGAGTAAGAGTAACATAGGGATGATCCCACTCACCGATAGCGCCGAGGCGCTTGAACTGCTCACGCTGATCGTTGATGTAACCGGTAACAAACTCCTCGCAGAGCTTCCTGAGCTCAACTACGGAAATATCGGCAGAGCTGCCGATACCGGCTTTTTGTCTGGCTTTAAGCTCTGTAGGAAGTCCGTGAGTATCCCAGCCGGGAACATACGGAGACTTGAAGCCCGCCATATTTTTATAACGAACAATAAAGTCCTTTAAGATTTTATTAAGAGCGTGACCGAGGTGGATATCGCCGTTTGCGTAAGGAGGTCCGTCATGAAGCACGAAGAGCGGCTTGCCCTCGTTAAGCTCCATAAGTTTTTCGTATATTTTCTCCTCCTCCCAATTTTTCAGCATAACGGGCTCGCTTTTGGGCAGACCCGCACGCATTGGAAAATCGGTTTTCGGCAGATTCAGGGTTGCGTTGTAATCTTGGGACATTTTATAATCTCTCCAGTTTTATGTAGAATAATGTGATTATTCGGCAGAAACGTCGTAGTTATCGCCGAATTTAAGATGATTGAACTTGCTCTGACGCTTAACGGCAACCTTTGTGTCGTCAACCTCAGCTGCCTCTCTAACCTCCTGCTGAGGAACTACCTGTGTAGGCTGGGGCTCATGCATCACCTGGGGCCGGGGTTCGGGCTGAACCTCCTCTGCGGGAGCATATTCGATCTCGTCAGTAGGCTCTGTAGGATACTTTTCATCAAGCTCCTTCTTTGTATTTTCAAGGTCAACAGAAGTGGGAAGATCGTCAATAGCCTTGATGTGACTCTTATAAAGCTCAATAAGCTCGTTTCTGAGAGCTACGGCGTCAGCTTGAAGTGAAAGATAGTTTTCCTTTTCAATAGCAGTCATCTTGTTAGCCTCAACAGAAAGCACCTGTGCCTTCTCCTCGGCGTCACGGATGATCCTGCCTGCCTTTTCCCTTGCCTCTTTGATGCAAGCGTCGCTCATCTTCTGTGAAGTAAGCAGAGCGTTTCTTACAGTTTCTTCGTCAGCTCTGTACTCCTCAAGACGGGTAGCGAGTCTGTCGATTTTATGAACAAGGTTTGTTTTTTCTTTTTTCAGCTGCTCAAAAGAGGCGATGACCTCGTCGATAAACTCATCGACATCCTCAGCTCTGTAACCCCCGCTGAGCGTCGCCTTCCTGAAGCTGACGTTTTTGATCTCATCAATAGTTAACATTTCTTGCACTCCTTATCTGTAATGAATAATTGATATTCTTATACGGTGCTTTTTAGTTTCACCCATAACACCGTTGATTTTGAACTTTCCTTTGCCCCTAACTGTCAAAACATCCCCCTCACAGACAGACTTGCTGATGTTGGTACATTCAAAAAAGTTAAGGGTAACATTTCCCGATAATATCAGGTTTTTTGTTTTTTCTCTCGACGCTCCGGATATCGCAGCAACGATATTATCAAGCCTGAGCGATGACACGATCACAGATTTTTCTTCTTCCCCTCTGCCCTTCGGCAGCGAAGAAACATCCGCGTCGCTCACCTTCACTCCGGCTCTGCCTATCTTTGATATCTGGGATTTGATGTAATCCGCGATCTCGGTTTTTACAAAAACAACGCACCTGCCGTCTTCAACAAGTATATCGCCAACGGTCTCGCGTTCGATACCAAGCGACATCAACGCGCCTAAAAAATCGCGATGAGTAAGCTTGTCCGCCTGCCGGAACTTGAATTCCAAGGCGGATATAGGATACACAGGATCATCGTCATAATAATCCAAACAGAGCACCTTTCGTTCGCTGTTTTCATATCCCCCGTAAAAGCCGAATGAGTCAAAACCGGTAGATTCAAGATATTGTTTGGCAACCGCCTGTTCGGCTTCGCTCAAAAAAGAGAAAAAATAAGGCTTTTGCCGTTTTTGCGATAAATAGACTGCGTCGTCGAGCTTAGAAACAAACAGCTTGTCTTTATCAGAAATATACACCGCTGTTTTCGAGCTCGTCGAGCAGATCGTCGCCTGTCAAGTCAACATTGCTCGGAATAATAATATATGTATTAGACGCTACTCTCTTGATCTTACCGCTGTTTGCGTAAGCAACACCGCTGAGGAAGTCAAGGATCCTTCTTGCCATATCCTTGTTTGTGTCCTCAAGGTTAAGAACAACGGTGTGGGTCTTTGTAAGCTCGTCGGCAATAGCGCGGGTCTCCTCGCCAAAGCGCTCGGGCTTAAATATACCTACCTGAAGCTTTGCGGTAGCGTTGATATTCACAACCTTATTTCTTGAAGAGCCGCCGGATGAAGTCTGTCTTGTTCTTACAGGCTCCTCATAGTCGTCCTCTCCCTCGTCGGCATAACCGTACTCATCGTACTCATACTCGTCGTCGGGAGCGTCCCACATACGTTTAAACTTATCTACAATTCCTGCCATTTTCTTTTCCTCCTGTTATGTGTAGTCTCTCGCACCGAAAAGCGCGGAACCAACTCTTACCATATTTGCACCTTCGAGTATAGCCTCGTAGTAATCGGATGACATACCCATCGACAATATACTCATATTTATATTATCTAATTTTTTTTGCGATATGTCAATAAATAACTTGTGCATATTATTAAAATATTTTTGAATTTTTCGTGTATTATCACAAATCGGGGGTATTGTCATCAATCCTTTGACCGAAATTGACTCTAATTGAGCGATTTGATAAAGCAGTTCCTCGAGCTGTTCCTCATAAACGCCGGATTTGTTTTCTTCCCTGCCGATATTTACCTCAACAAGTATGTCGGTAGTTATACCCCTTTTCTTCGA
>JBGULZ010000050.1:0-20132 GCA_045116595.1 Ruminococcus sp.
ATACATTAGATATCAATAACAATTCTATAAATATTTAGAAATTGTCTACGCGTCCCTGTGTTCATATCGGAAATGAAGGTTTTAATAGCGTAAAACAAAGGTCGCTAAGCTCTGCAAACCGAAGCGTAGCGACCCTAATTTTTCAACTTTCAACTCTATTTATTATTTGCCAGCCGTCGGTCTAACTTTGCGGTGAGCTTGCCTACGCCGAAAATTATCAAGATCTCGGGTATGCACTTGACCGCAACGCTGATGAATCTCGATATCAGCGTCGGCTCATACGGCAGATTCGGCGGGAAAATATACAGCCAATACGCCGCCAAAAACGTCTCGACAACGAGCATATTTATCATCCAGCCGATGATCACCCGTGGGAGCGTTACTTGGTTTTTGTACAGCGCGTAGCCGTAGATCAAGCCCGTCAGCGCGCCGCTGATCGTAAAGCCCGGAGAATACGCGCCCATCGGCATTATCATAAATGAGATCACGTCGCCAAGCGCTCCTACAAGCGCCGCCGGAACGGGTCCGAACATTGCCCCTGCCAGCGCGATCGGCAAAAACGCCAAGCTGATTTTTATTGTGTTGCCGAACATCGGCAGGCTTGTGTTCGCGAATATTCCCAAAACTACCCTGAGCGCCAAAAGCATTGCTATCGCCGCGAGCGGGAATATGCTTTTTAATTCTTTTGCAGAATTAACCAATGGTTTTACCGGTGACATTTCTATAACCCTCTTCCCAAAAAATAAAGACGGACAGAAAACTGTCCGCCGACTATACTATGCTACAGCGGGATGCGAAACCAAAACCGCAGGCAAAGCCTTTCGTATTCGCAGCAACTCCCCGTCCGCGAACCACTTTACGCATTGATCTCTACTCTGTTTTCTATACTATTATATCATTGAAAATCATTTTGTCAAGAAAAGCATTATTAGATTTTGGAGGGGTCGGTCTTGACCGACCCGGGATTGAGTACCAAACGCTTGATTTTCCGCCCGCGGGTCGCCCGTAGCCGGGCGGCAACCCTTTTGTCGCTTCGCGACATTTCCCCTGTCAGGGGAATTTCAAAACCGACCCCTACGAATGTTACGGAAAACTTCCGTTATATTATTTTCGCGAAGCTGAGCAGCACAAAAACAAGCGTTATTACCAATGCAGCCGACACGACCACCACGATGATGGTGTTTGCTTTTTTGTTTGTGCCGTCGTTTGAATCGCGCGTCGGGATGAGCTTTGTCTTTCTCAGCGCCGTGACTACGCCCTTATAGAGCAGCAGAACAAGTGCGGAATTGAGAAGCGCCTTGATACCGTTGAACGGGATGAGCACGGGCAGGAACATATCGAGCACAGCCTCGCGCGGAACGCCCATAAAAATCGGCGTCATAATGTAGTTCCACAGCAGCATCACCGCGATCATAGAGAGCGAGCCCCCCGCAAGTCCGATAACCGCGCGCGACATCGTCTTTTTGCGGTAATAGATCACCGAGGCGACTCCGACGAACGTTGCCGAGGCGAGAAAGTTCATAAGCAGACCGATAACGCCCGTTGAGCTGACCGTTACCATCTCGACCGTGCAGACGACCAGAGCCATAATAAGCCCCGCGACGGGTCCGAAGATGAACGCGCCGATAGTCAAGATAACGTCCTTGGGCTCGTAGGTCAAAAATCCCGCGATGTTGGGCAGCCTTAAAAATATGTCAGCGACTACCGCGAGCGCGGTAAGCATTGCCATTGCGGCGATCATCTTGCCCTTTGAATACGAATTTGTTTTTGCCATAAAAAGACCTCCAAAAATTTTTTCAGCTGTCTTTGGAATAAAGAAAGCCCGGCATACAAAATTGTACGTCGGGCAATTATTGCGTATGACCGCATCTTCTTTCATCCGGACTATGACCGTCGGTGCCTGAATCTCACAGGCTCGGCAAGCATAACGCTTGTTCGCGGACTTACAGGATACCCTGCTCACCGCCGGTGGAGAATTTCACTCCGCCCCGAAGACAACCTTCTATATTATTATATTACTATTTTTAAATTTGTCAACTCTTGAATTCATTCTTATGCTTGCTGTCGTAGACCTCGCACGGCGTTTCCAGATCAAGATACGCTATATCGTGGTGAGGCTTTTGCTGCTCCTTTGGCGGCGGGGTCATATAGTCGCCGAAAACCATCGTCAAATACTCGTCGTAGCCGCTCATACACGGCATCCGCAACCCCTCAAAGGTGACGTAGTCAACGCCCTCGTAAATACGCTTCGGGTACTCGGGGCGCATCCACTTAGGTCCAGCGCAGAGCTCGGTCACGCACTTGTTTTCGCTCAGCTTGTACTTTGTCATATGACGTTCAGCCATACGCCAGATCTTATTCCTGATTTTTTTGCCGCGGAAGATACCGAGCAAGACCTTGCTGCCGAACGCCATAAGTCCGCCGTTGTTCTCGGGCACGATCTGCGCCAAAAACAGCGAGTATATCATTGTCCACACAAACTGCATTTTCCTCGCGAATCTTCCGTCGGGAGCAACGTCGAGCGGAAAGACGTCAAGCACCAGTCCGTGGGGAATATCCACCGTGGTCTGGTTTGTCTTTACCATTGTGCAGCTTGTGTCGGTAATGGTTATAAAAATGTTGCCGGTGAACATATCGTCATCGGTCTTTAGCAGTCTGAACCTGCCGTCCGCGTGCTGTTCGCGCCAGAGCTTGGGAAGCTTTTCGTAGTCCTCGCGCAGGAGCATAACGTCGACGTCGTCATCCCACGGAACGAACCCGCCGTTCCTGAGCGCGCCGATAAGACCTCCCCCGATAAGGTAGAAGGTCAAGCCGTTTTTTTCACAAAAATCCCTGAAATACTCGAGCATCGGGAGCTGCTTTAGCTGGAGCTCACGCAAAAGCTCGGGGGTCAACTCAACTTTATCCATAAATCATCTTACCACTGTGTTTTTGATTACCTTACGCTTTACCTTTTCGATATGCTCCTTGGCGTGGCTGTTGCGGATCTTTCTGCGCCAAAACGGTATCTGGAGCAATCCGACGATCGTGCCGACGCCGTAGGCGACGTGCAAAAGCGGGAATATAAACGGCAGCAGAACAAACTGCGGCTGGATATTCTTTACCGTGCAGCAGCCCACCGTGTTTACAAAATCGAACATTCCGTAGATTATAAGCAGGATATACAGCAAAAACGGATGCCCGAACATCGCGAAGATCGTCAAAACGATCAGCGCCATCACGAACAAAAACGGCGCAAAGTGGAAGTACGAAAGACATCCCGGGCACTCCGATACCGTCAGCCCTATCCATTTGCCGTTTGAGTACTTTTGGCGCACCATATTTTTGAGCGTGTTGCGCGAGTGCTGATACGAGATTATATCCGGACAACAGCACATCTTAAAGCCCGCCTGCCTTATCCTGTAGTGGAACTCGTTGTCCTCGGTACGTCCGAGGTTTTCGTTAAAGCCGCCCACGGTGGCGATGACCTTTCTGCGGTACGCCGCGTGGAAGAGGCTGTCCATATATTCCTTTTGGGTCGATGGGCGTCTGTACGCCGCTACCGAGCTGCCGAAAAGCGAATCCTCAGCGGCAAGGAGCGTCATCTTCCAAGCGCTCACGTTGGAGCTGATGTTGGGTCTGCCTCCGCCGACAACGTTCTCGCCCTGCTTGAGGTTGTAGACATTGCGCGAGACAAAGTTGCGCGGGATACGCGCGTGAGCGTCAACGCGGATGATGACGTCGCCCGTGGCGGTCATAAGCGCGGCGTTCCAGGAGAACGCCTGGTTGCGCTTGGCGCACTGCACTATCTTGACGTCCAAAAATCCGTAGTCGGTGTTTTTGAACTTCTCCATCCTGTCATATGTCAAGTCGGTAGACATACTGTCCACAAAAACAATCTCGATTTTTTCGTGCGGATAGTCCTGAAGTGAAATATCACTGAACAACCCCTGTATAGCCTCCGCCTCGTTGAAGGCTATCATACAAAGTGAAACTACCATACTATATTATCACCCATATTATTGTTCTGTGTGTCCTGCAAAAACAGCTGCTGCGGAGCGTACTTGCGGGCAGCTTTTTCATCGTCTGCTTTTTTAAGCCAACGTGCGGAATTTATCGCCGCGCACAAAGCGTAAGGTCCGACGTAGAAAACCGGAGCGATAAAGAAGCAGAGCAAGATCCAGCCGATCATACTGAAAAAGAGCTTGAAAAATGCCCCGAAATGCCTGAAAGAAAATCCGATGTAACCGAACATATACCTTAACGCGCTCCTGCTGTCGTCGACCGCGTAAAGGCAGAGCGGATAATGCAAAAACAGCGCGTAGATCAAAAACGCGAACAGTCCTGATAATACCGCCGCGATCACCGCCCCGGGGTCCGCCTTGCCGAAAACGTTTTTCATAAAGCCGTCAAAGAGGCTTGTGAATGTGCCGAAAATCAAAACCATCGTCATATTGACGAGCAGGGTCTTTATATATCTGCGGAAACCCTTGAAGAAATAGAATAGATCGGTGACCTCGCAGTTATTGTTTATCACGGCGTTAGCGGCTGTCTTGTACGTTCCGTTGAAGAACGGAGAAAGCAGAACTCCCGCGACAACTACGCTCGCGAGCGTGATGAAATACGGGATATCCGAGCCGGCGTTCATTTTTTCCGTCTCGATATTTATCGCGTCAAAGGCTATCATCACCACATACATTATGTTTTGAAGCATAACGACGATAATCGCGGACAAAGCCATACCCGCGATTATCGGCAGCGTGTTGCCCTTCATAGCCTCTCTTGCCTGTTTTTTTACTATCTTTTCCTTACTCATAATCAAAAGTCCTAAAAATTTATTCCGTATATAAACGGTACATTGCCTCAAGGCATATTTGCATATGCTTAATGAAGTTTTCTTTGTCGACGCTCTCGTCGGCGTTGTGCATTTTTATGTCGTCGCCCTTGAAGTTGGGGCCGAACGCCACTCCCCTGCCGCAGAGCTTGCGGGCGTATGTACCGCCGCCGGTCGAATATATCTCGGCTTCTTCGCCGGTAACGCTCTCGTAAGCCTCACCGAGGAGCTTTATCAGCTCGCTGTCCTTTTCAACATACAGAGGTCTTTCGTGAAACTCCACCTTCGCGTTTACTCCGCTGCGCTCGGCAACGTTTTTGAACTGCCTGATGATGTAGTCGCCGTTGACGGTCACGGGATAGCGGATGTCGAATTCCGCCTTTGCAACGCCGTCCTCGATATGAACGGTTCCGAGGTTGACCGTCAGCGAGCCCGAAACGGAATCGCTCATTTTTATTCCGAACGACCTGCCGTTTGTCTCGCAATTGAGCGCGTAGTCAATGAACGAGCAGAGCATTCCGATATCCTCAACGTCATACGCGTGGGTTATAAGATCTATCAGCGCCGCCGCAGCGTTGTAGCCCTTTTCGGGCTCGCAGGCGT
The DNA here is from genome assembly GCA_045116595.1 of Ruminococcus sp. GTDB lineage: Bacteria > Bacillota > Clostridia > Oscillospirales > Acutalibacteraceae > Ruminococcoides. The sequence continues at coordinate 5,417 of JBGULZ010000050.1, forward strand.
GGGCTGCCCTGCCGCGGCTGATTATCATAAGGCCGTCTATGGTGTAGTTGAACTCAAAGCTTCCGTCGCTCGCGTCCGCAAAGCGCATAAGAGTCTGCTCGTCGTAGCTCGATGAATCGAGCATAACATACGCCAGATCGGGTACGGCGTTGACCGCCTTGCCCGAATGGAACTGCGACAGCACCTTTGCCTCGTTCGACGGTGTGCTGACCTCGATGTGGATTATTCCCTTTTCGGCAAAGCAAATGCCGTATTCGCTGTCGGGGGTAAAGGCGAGGTCGGGCAGCGGCTGAGCCTTAAAGTAGCCGTCCATATCCTCCATCCCGGTCTCCTCCGACGTTCCGTAGATCGCTCGGAGCGTGTTTTTGCCTGTGACCCCGCCCTCTTTGAGCGCGCGCAGACAGTAGAGATTTACAAGCGCGGCTCCCTTGTCGTCCGCGATCCCCCTGCCGTAGAGCCTGCCGTTTTGCTCCGTAAGCGCGTAAGGGTTCACGCTCCAGTTGTTGCCCGCGGGCACAACGTCAAGGTGAGAGAGCACTCCGCAGAGCTTTCCGCCGCTGCCGAGCTGAACGTGCGCGCTCTGCTCGGTGACAAGCTCGCCGTCAAGACCGAAATCCTCAGCGCGCGCAAGGATAAACTCGAGCGCTTTTTTACATTCATCGGGCTTTGCGCCGTCGACAGACTCAAAGCTCATGAGCGTGTTGAGGTCCTCAAACAACTCGTCCTTATATTTTAAAATATTGTCTCCAAACTTCATCATATATCTCTCCAATTATCTCTAACATTGGATCTGTCTGATTTTCTGACCTTTTTAAATATTATCGCCAAGCATCATCATATATCCCGCCAATTATCTCTGACATTGGATCTGCCTGATCTTCTAATCTTTTTAACAATAAACACCGTCAGCACCGTGAGCATATATACGGCAAACGCCGCGAGCGCGCAAAGGCTGATCTTTACACCCAAATCAAATCCGGGGGTGCGGTACCTGAACACGATATCGCTCTTTGTATTGCCGGGGACTCTGACCGCCATAAAACCGTAGTCGACCTTTTCAACGTCAGCGGGCTTGCCGTTGACCTCGGCGGTAAAGCCTTCGCTGTAGGGCACGGTAAAGAACAGCAGCTTATCCTTGCCCTTGTTGGTGTATTCCGCCCTGAAGCCGTCGTCGGTGTACTCAAATTTTGAGCAGGCGTCGCTTTTGAGCTTATCGCAAGCCACTTGGAGCTGGGGCGTGCCGTAGGTGTAGTTATCTACAACGCTCTTGAAGCTGTCGGGCTTATCGCCGTAGAGCACGGAGTATTTTTCTTCCGTATAGCCCGTGATATCGGCATATTTTTTCATCTGATCGCGGGTGAGCACCATCGCGTTCACGACCGCTTGGGGACGCTCCTTTTCCCTGATCCGCTCAAATTCCTCCTCGGTGACATAGCTGTCAAAGCAATATCCCATAGGAACGTAGTTTTCGTCTATATAAATATCAAAGTTGTTGCAGGTCTTGAGGTATTTCCAGCCGGGCATTTTGGGTGAGCCCGTGTTGTCTACAAAGCTCTTGTCGACCGTTGTATCGGTATTGTCGCGGTTGTAGTCAAAGTAGTACTTCGTGCTGAAAAACGGACGTAAGCCGTAAGCCGAAAAATCCGGACGCGAGGCTACATCGCGCCTGATACCGACATTTTTGTAGAACTGCATTATCGAAGGCGAGACCGAGCTCTGGAAGCAGTTTATGCTCTGCACCCTCCAGTACATCGAAGTGTTGTCGACGCACTTGTAAAAATCGCTTCTTTCGGTCTCTAAATCGTCGATCAGTATTTGATCGCGCTGATTGATTATATCCGTCTGAATAGTCTTTGTTGTACTGCTGCTCAAAACGCCTGTGCCGATTATAAAATACGACGTAAGCAGCGCGACTACGAGCACCGTTGAGCCTGCCGCGACAAAGAATGCGAGCCGGTTTTTGAGGAACTTTTTATATATCAGTGCCAGCGCGAGCAGGCACATCATCGCCGCGAGCGCGTACATCCAAAACCGTATGCTGTCGCCCTCGACTCCGATCTCAAATGTTTCCTCATCTCCCGTTTCGCTCTCGATCAAATGAGGCATAAGCCCGATCAGCAGGGTCGCTCCGAGGGTTATCCCCGACGACCAGATCAGCGCGCGCGTCCAGTTTGCCCGCTTATTCTCTACCGCCCTGACCGTAGCCAGCACAAAGATCAGCACAAGCATATAGTACCATCTTGTGTAGTAGATCGAGCTGTTGAGCATTTGGAACATACTGTTGAGCACGGGAACGAACGCGAAAAGTATCAAAAGGCAGATCAGCTTTTTTATCCAGTCTCGCTTTCTGAGCTGCAAATAGGCTATGACGCCTGTCATTCCGAACAGCGGCAGCCATCCCGCCACCGACGCCCACTTGCAGTTTGACTCAGGCGTAAAGGTGGGCATTGCTGGCATATCTGCCGGGAAGAAGAACGCCAAAACAGCCAGCCAGTAGCGCTGCGGCCTGTCGTGGACAAGGGCGTCCCAGTCCTTCGGCAAGGTATCGAGCCGCGGATTTCCGAGCAAGCCCAAAACCGAGGGCAGCAATATGAACGCGGAAGCCGCAAAGCCGATGGCGACCTCAAGCGCCAAAAGCAGGAATTCCGTGATTTTGAATTTATATGTCTTTGTGAGCGTCACCATCAGAAAATACATTATGACAAACAAAACCTGACCCACAAAAAAGTAGTAGTTTACAACGCACGCCGCGAAAACCGCGACCGCGAATATCCCCCTGCGCTTGTCGTACAGAAAGGTATCGAGCGCCGCCAAAAGCAGCGGGAACATTATCATCGGCTCGTGAAAATGGAAAAAGAATACGTTGTAGATAGAAAAGCCCGAAAACGCGTAGAGCACTCCGCCGATGACCGCGAACGGCTTGTATTCGACATACCTTTGCAGATAAAGATACGCCGCAGCGGATGCACAGGCGAACTTCAAAATAAGCAGCGGTCCGATCAGGTTGGGCACGAACTCGTTGTCAAACGGGATAGTCAGCCAGAAAAACGGACTGCCCAAGGTGTAAAAGCTGTAGCTCGCGATAGTGTCGGTGCCGAGGTCGGTAAGGTGGTTCCAGCCCAGATCTCCGCTTTTTACCTGAAAGTGAAGCATCTGGTAAAACGGGATCTCCTGAACATTAAAATCTCCGTAGTAATAAAATACCCCGCCCTGATAAACAATAAAAGGTATGAACAACGCCGACGCTGTTAACAGACCGACAAAAAATGTCAGCAGAAAGAAGTGGCCGTTTCTTGGCTTGTAGCGCTGTAGTGTCTCCCCCATTGAAAAAACTCCTGTAATAATCTTTGACTTTTGCGATAAAAACGGTATAATAAGTTTAGTTGACCGTGTAAAACCCTCGTTTTAGGTTTTTCATACTTTTATATTTTTTTATTATACCATAAATATATTGTTTTTGCACTATTTTTGCCAAAATTTTTTATTTGGAGTTTAAATTATGACATCTTCTCATTTTTATGCTATGCTCTCGCGGATGAAGTACATCAACCGCTGGGGGCTGATGAACAACACAAGACAGGAAAATATCAGCGAACACAGCCAGCAGGCTGCGGTTTTGACCCACTGCCTGGTGCTGATACACAACAAGCGCTTCGGCGGGAAGCTCGACGCCGAGCGCGCGGCGCTGCTCGCGGTTTTTCACGATTCCACCGAGATAATCACGGGCGATATGCCGACCCCGATAAAGTATCAGAACCCCGGGATAATCGACGCTTACAAGCAGATCGAGGAAAAAGCGGCGGACAGGCTTGTTTCGCTTTTGCCCGAGGATTTTCAGGAGGAATACGAAGCCATCCTGAAGCAGAGCGGAGAGCAGGACGAACAGCTGCGCAAATTTGTAAAAGCGGCAGACAGATACTCGGCGCTGATAAAATGCATTGAAGAGATGCGTATGGGCAACGATGAGTTCAGAATGGCAAAGGATACCATCCAAAAGTCCATTGACGATATGGATATGCCCGAGACAAAGGTTTTTGAAAAGGAATTTCTGCCGTCGTTCTACCTTGCGCTCGATGAATTGGAATAGAAATCGACACGCTAAATTCACAATATCTTCACAATTTTGATTATCTGTGTCAAAAAATCACCTTTTTCTTCCGTAAAATTCGTCACCGCAATGGTGTATATTTCTATATTAGAATTATCCAATGGAATTATGTGGTATAATATTATATGTCTATTTATAAGATTCAGCAATTTCAACTCAGCATTTTAACTTTCTGATAACACAGGAGGAGTAATATGGCAAACTCTCAAGGCCACTATGTTGATATAAGCTCAAACACCCAGGTGTTTAAGCTCTACAACAAAAAAGGCAGAGTACTAAGGATCTTATGCCTTGTATTTTCAATACTGTTTTTGCTGGGCGGCGCCGCTATGGTTTACTACTACGCCCTGCTCAACTCGATGAACTTTGCCGATATTTCGGGAACCTTTGAAAAGGATAACCCCGATTCGGTGTCTACGACCCTCGCCGCTGAGATGGCGGGCGACGGAACTCAGCTTACTATCGGCGACGGACAGCTGCTCCAGGACAGCAAGGTGCTCAACGTTATGCTGTTCGGCGAGGACAACAGTGAAGGCGAAGAACACGGACGTACCGATACGATGATCATGCTGTCGATCGACAACTGGCACAAGAAGCTGAAGCTCACTTCTTTCCAGCGCGACACATATGTTTATATCCCCGGCTACGGACAGAATAAGATCAACGCCGCCTATACCTACGGCGGACCCAAGCTGACTATCGAAACGATAGAGGCGAACTTCGGTATAAAGATCGACCGTTACGCGGTCGTTGACTTCGACAGCTTTATCGAGATCATCGACACACTCGGCGGTATAGATATGGAAGTAACTCAGGACGAGATCGACTATATCAACTATCAGATGTACAAAAACGAGCAGACCGACGATCCCCATACCATCAAGGACGCTCCGGGTATGGTCCACCTCAACGGTCAGGAGGCTCTTTGGTACGCGAGAAACCGCGGTCTTACAAAGGGCGAGGACGACAACGAGATCGGACTCAGCGGAGACGACTGGGACAGAACCTCGCGTCAGAGAAAGCTCCTCGAAAAGATGTTTAACGATATGAAGGGCGCTGACCTTACAAAGATCGTTTCTATCGTGAGCAAGGTCGGTCCTATGGTCACAACAAACCTCAAGAAGAGCGAGATCACGGCGCTTGTTTCTCACGCTCCCACCTACCTCACCTACACGGTCGAGCAGAGCTACATCCCCACAGAGGGACTTTGGTATTACGAGAACGATACCCCCGCGGGTTCGGTAATCGCGATCGCCGATATGAACGCTCAGCGTTTGGCTTTCGCCAAGTTCATTTATGAGGACAGGCTCACGGGCAGCGGAGCTTCAGACTCGGGCTCATCAAGCTCGGCTTCGGCAAGCTCAACAGCAAACTAAAAATCAAAAGTAAGGGTTGACTCATTTGAGTCAACCCTCTTTTTTACCTGCTTTTATGATCCTCTTTGATTTTTCTGCTCCACGACGGGCAAAGCTTTTGTCCGCCCCTAACGCTCGACACCGCGTCGCAGACTGCCTCATAGACAACGCCCGTGCCCTGACTGTCAGCCGTATAATCGACGGCGCGGTCCGGGGCGATGCCGTAGGTGTTCGCGGTCTCTACCGCGTCGATGTTCGCGCCGATAAACAAAAACTCCCAGCCGTCTTGCTCCTTCTTCTGCTCGATCAGCCTCTTTATGTCGCTGCTGTTGTAGCGGCGGCTGGCGTTTTCCAAACCGTCGGTCGTGATAACGAACATCGTGTGACAGGGGACGTCCTCTTTCCGCGCGTACTTGTGGATATTGCCAATGTGCTTGATCGAACCGCCGATAGCGTCGAGCAGCGCGGTGCAGCCTCTTACGCTGTAGTCATCCTCTGTCATCGGCTTGACTTCTTCAAGCGGAACTCTGTCGTGAAGCACGATGCTTTCGTGGTCGAACAGTACGGTCGAAACATACGCCGTGCCGTCGAGCTTTTTCTGCTTTTCTATCATCGCGTTAAAGCCGCCGATAGTGTCCTTTTCAAGCCCAGCCATCGAGCCGCTCCTGTCGAGGATAAAAACTATTTCTGTAATGTTGTTCTTCTTTGTCATAATAAACGCCTCCGTTATTTTGATTTTGTTTTTGTCTTTTGACAACTATATGATAAACCAAACGGAAGCGAGTTTGGTCGCTTTAAAAGCGACATTTACAAACCGTTTTATCTTTGTTATAATTTAACCGGAGATGGTATTATGTTCTTTAAAAAGCCCAAAAGGAAAAACCTGAGCGCGGATCTTATCATTGAGCTCAAAAAATATATCGACCAAAACCTTGAAGCGGAACAGGCTTTTTACGCCGCGCTTGACGACTACGCGGCTCCCGAGCCGCCTAAAAGAAGCAGGATAAAGCACACCTCCGCGCCCGCAGGGCAGACGGCTGATCGCCCGGGCGCGCCGATGTCCGCTCCCCGGAGTATGCTTCAGCTTGAAAAAGCCGCCGAGCCGCTGTTCAGCGAAAGCCTTGGCGACAGGCTCAAAATGCTTGACGAGAGCTTTTCCGAAATGCTGCTCAGAAAAATCGACGAGAAGGGTATGACCGACGCTCAGTGCTATAAAAAGGCGGAGATCGACCGCAAGCTGTTCTCTAAAATACGCTCAAACCCGCAGTACAAGCCGAGCAAGCAGACCGCCGTATCGTTCGCGATAGCGCTTGAGCTCGGCCTTGAAGAAACAAAGGAGCTGCTGATGAAAGCGGGCTACGCGCTGTCGCACAGCAGTAAATTCGATATCATAATCGAATTCTTTATTCTAAAAGAGAATTATAACCGTTTTGAAATAAACGAGGCTCTTTACGAATTTGACCAGCCTTTGATTTGATTTTCCACACAAAAAACGCTTCCGGATCCCGGAAGCGTTGATTTTTTATACCTTCTCATAAAAAACACTCAAAAACTGCTCGTAAAATTCTTTTTCGCTGATATTGAACTCAGCCTCTTGAGTTTTTTCGTTGAGAGTTGTTTTACCCGCTATGTTAATGATATCGGTTTTCAGCGAGCCGTGAGTCGCGATATCCTGCGCCAAATACGTCACCTTCGCGGGGGTGATGTTCGTGCAAGAGAACGGAGCGCTTTCGTTGTAAAGCGCGAGCGCTACGGACGGATCGCTTTTGACCTCTGTCATAGCTTTGCTGATGAAGCTCTTGGTGTATACCTGCTGGCGCTTCATTCTGAGATCGTTGGCTCCCGCCGTATCGTGAACTCTCGCCTCAATAAATCTGTCGGCGTCATATCCCATAAGGTGGTACTTTTCTCCCTGCTTGAACTTTTCGATAGTCTCGGGAGATACAACGTCAACTCCGCCGATCGCGTCATTCAGCGTAACAAGACCCGCAAGGTCAAGCGAATAATAGGTGTTGACCGGGATATTGTAGAACACGCGCTTTACGGAAGCCACCGTGTTAGTACAGCTTTTTTCCTTTCCGTCGCCGTAAGCGTAGGAAAGACATATCTGCTGCCTTTTCATTCCGGTGTAATAACCACCTGCCGAGTAGATCGCTACATCGGTCATTGTATCTCGGGGAATGTTGACCATAGTCAGCTTGCGGTTCTTTATATCTATCGCCATAAGGACGATAACATCCGCCTGACCGCCTGTTCCCTCGGTGTTTTTCTCATCCATTTTTTTGTCGACGCCCATAAACAACATGCTGGTGACCTTGTCGTTGTACTTATAGGTGACGCCGTTGTATACGATATACTGACCGCTGTCCTGAACCATAGCGTCAATGCCGTCGGGCTGAGTGATCTGTACATCATCGGTAAAAAGTTCCTTCTGTCCTCTTAATATCATAAAAGCAGTCAAGCCTGCCGCAATGATAGTGAGCCCTAAAAATACGCATAATACGGACAAGAGAACCTTTTTCCATGTTTTCATTTTATGTTTTTTATGGTTTCTGTGCTTTTTGCGGTGGAATTTGCGATGTGAATGATGCGAGGATCTGTGCGAGCTGCTCTTTTTCCTTTTTCGCTTTGGAGTTTTGTAAATATAATCCTCGTAATCATCCTTTGTGGTTTTATCATCCTTGGCAACCTCGGTTTTTTCTTCGGCAACCCTGAAACCGGACGAATCACTGTAGATATCGTTATCCCACGTGAACGCTTGTTCACCCGGCTTGCTCATCTTTTACAAGTACCCCCTGTACCAAATAACGTCCGTCGCCTCCGCCGTTGAGGCAGGTGCTGAGGACAAGCATTTTGTCATCCGTGGTAAGCTTGACGTCCTTTCTGACGTTGCTTGAGACCGACCTCGGGTTGAGCGCTTCCTGCTGCCACTCGGCATATACCTTGTCGTCGTTAAAGTTGAACGAGTTCATAATATGCCTGTCGTCATAAATATAGGCGGAAACCACCTCATAGGTCAGCTTTCTGTTTTCGGTGTATATATACATATACTTATTATTTTCAAAGAAATCAGGATCCGAGAAGTTATGCAGGGTCGCGAACATCGAGCCGTCCAGCATATTGTGACCGTAAAGCACGGTCACGCGGTCGGAGTAATCCTTTTTGTTGCAGGACTGCGAATAGATTGTTCCCGGAAAGCTGTAATTCTTGTAGATATCGTGGTCAAGATAAAAGTTGTCATCCGCGTCGCTCTGCGCAACGGGATAATTGACATTTGTATTGGGAATGTTTATCCAAGAATATATGTCGGGATTCTCAGCCTCGAGCTGAGGGATATCGACCGGATTTTTAACGGTAGGAGCGGTTTTTTCCGGCTTGTCGGGACTTTGAGTGCCGCCCTGCTGTGCGGTAGTAGGTTCGCTTGTGCCTGTAAGCGCCGGAGCATAGGAGCTTGCGAGCTTATCGTATTCATTGTCGGCAGACGCGCTGTTTATGATCCTGAAAACGATATAGCCCCCGACTGCGACAAAAATGAGCGCAAAAATAACAATAAGGACGATTATGACCTTGTTTTTATCCTTTTTCACGCTCTCACCTCGATTTAATAAAATGATTGGTATGAAACATACCCGGTCAAGAAAAAAAGCCTCTTTACAAAAAGAGGCTTTTAATAACCTTGTTTAATTACTTCTTAGCTTTTTTTACGGCAAACAAAGTCGCTGCGCCGCAAGCGGCTGCAGATAACGCGATCGCAGAAAACGCAACAACACTGTCCGAACCTGTCTTAGGAGAAACAGGAGTTGTGTCTTTCTTTACAGGCGATTCAGGCACCGATGTTTCTTCCTGAGTTGTGGCGACCGGACTGTTGACCGAGACCGCGAAAGCGGGAACTGCGCTGAAAGCGATGATCATTACTGCAACGATTGCTGTGATTAACTTTTTCATTGGTATCTCCTCCGTTTTCTGAGATAAAATTAAGTCTATTGTGAATAAAACTTATATCATATATTTAACTGCTTAATATTATAACACAAGATAACAAAGTTGTAAAGTATTTTTCTACAATATTTTTTACCATAATACACAAAAAATCAATTCAATTATCGTTAATTTGACAGTTTAGCTTTTATCAATATTGTTTTTATTGCATAGTTCAAAAAATAATTGTATAATAGAGAACGGAAAAACGGCTTTGAAAGGGGCTTTATGAATGAATATTCCACAGCTGCAACAAAAAATAATCGAGTTGAAAAAGGAAAAGGACGTGTGCATCCTCGCGCACAGCTATCAGGCTCGTGAGATATGCGAGATCGCCGATTTCACCGGCGACAGCTATAAGCTCAGCGTTGACGCGGCAAATGTCAAAAACAAAAACATACTGATGTGCGGAGTTCGCTTTATGGCGGAGACCTGCAAGATACTCTCGCCCGAGAAAAAGGTGTTTTTAGCTCAGCCGATCGCGGGCTGCGCTATGGCGGATCAGATGGACAAGGCGCTGATCTCCGAGGTCAAAAAGAGTTATCCCGATCACACGGTCGTTGCATATATCAACACCACCGCCGAGCTCAAGACGATCTGCGACGTCTGCGTTACAAGCTCGTCCGCGGTGAAGATCGTCAATAATATTGAGAACAAGGACATTCTCTTTATTCCCGACTGCAACCTTGGCAGCTTTGTTCAGAAGCAATGCCCCGATAAAAATATCAAGCTGCTCAACGGCGGCTGCCCGATCCACGCCTGTGTCTCCGAGGATGAAGCCAAGGCGGCAAAGGCAGCTCACCCCGAGGCGGAGCTGCTTGTTCATCCCGAGTGCACTCCCGAGGTCTGCGCGTATGCCGACTATATCGGCTCGACATCGGGTATTATGAAGTACGCCGAGGAATCTGACAAAAAGGAATTTATCATCGGAACAGAGATAAGCATCGCCGAGCACTTGCAGTATATGTGCCCGGACAAGAAGTTCTATCTGCTCTCGCTCAAGCTGATCTGCCCGAATATGAAGGCGACTACGCTCTATGATGTTTACAACTGCCTTAACGGCTGCGGCGGCGAGGAGATTATGCTCGACGATGAAACCATCGCAAGCGCCAAGCGCTGCATTGACGAGATGATAAGGCTCGGAGAATAATATGGCTAAAAAAGCATTGATCGCTATGAGCGGCGGCGTTGACAGCTCGGTAGCGGCTCACCTTACCCAAAAAATGGGGTATGAATGTGCAGGCATCACAATGAAGCTGTACGATAACGGCGATATTATCTGCGGCAACGAAAAGACCTGCTGCTCGCTCGACGATATAGACGACGCGAGGAGCGCTTGCCGCAGGATAGGTATCCCCCACAGCGTTTATAATTTTAAGGACAGCTTTAAGGAAAATGTGATCGCTCGCTTTATTGACGCGTATGAAAACGGCGCTACTCCGAACCCCTGCATCGACTGCAACCGCTTTATCAAGTTCAAGGAGCTTGTGCTGCGCGCCGAGGTGCTGAACTTTGACTATGTTGTAACGGGTCACTACGCAAGGATAGAGTACGATGAAGAAAAGGGCAGGTATCTGCTCAAAAAAGCCGTCGACCTTTCCAAAGACCAGAGCTATGTGCTGTATTCGCTGACGCAGGAGCAGCTTAAAAGGACGCTCTTTCCGCTCGGCGATATGACAAAGGAGCAGGCGAGAACGCTGGCGAAGGAGCTTGGGCTTATCAATGCCGAAAAGCGCGACAGCCAGGATATCTGCTTTGTGCCGGACGGCGACTATGCGGCGTTTATCAGAGGCTACACCGGCAAAGATTATCCTGAGGGCGATTTTGTTGATGAGGACGGCAATGTGCTCGGGACCCATAAGGGGATAATCGGGTACACGATCGGTCAAAGGAAGGGCTTGGGGCTCGCCTTGCCCGCGCCGATGTACGTAAAGGAAAAGGATCTTAAAAACAACCGCGTGGTGCTCTGCGACAACGACTCGCTGTTTTCAAAGGAGCTTACCGCGAACGATATAAATTTGATTTCCGTAGACGAGATAACAGAGCCGATGAGGGTCTGCGCAAGAGTAAGGTATAACCAAAAGGAACAGCCTGCAACAGTCACCCGGCTTGACGACGATACGATCAGGGTGGTCTTTGACGAGCCGCAAAGGGCGATATCAAAAGGACAGGCGGTAGTGCTTTATGACGGCGATGTTGTTGTCGGCGGAGGAACGATCGTTTAGCAATTAACAATTAACGATTAACAGTGGGCTGCTGACCGAAAGGTCGGCGGCTCTTTTTTTAAGTAATAAGGAATAAGGAATAAGAGAATAAAATAGCTGTCATCCTGAGGCTCTGCCGAAGGATCTCATACCTAAATTGCTGACGGTGGTTGAAGCACTATGAGATTCTTCGCTGCGCTCAGAATGACATTTTTTATTTTAAAATTTGCTGTTGTTCATCTTCGGGAATCCGCGCTTTCCAAATCAACCGACTTCTCCGTCTCGAATTGTGGTGTCGCCACCGCGACCGCACAAAAAACAGGCAGCAGCCGGATGATAAGCTGTTGCCTGTTTAATTCAAAAACTGCGGGGGATTCCACAGAGTATTGACTTTTGCTGTTCTGTGAATTATATAAGGTATACGCCTGATATATGCCTATAGAACTTGTGCCCGGGAACTGTGCCTGATTTTGCAAAACATTGCCGCATCGTTTATTGTGATGACAGCCATTTTTCAACTTCCTCCTGCAGGCGGTCACGGTCGAAAACGACCTGCCCGTCACAGCCCAAAACCTCACAAATCTTTGAAGGCTCCAACTCGTCAGCCTTCTGGTGGGCTATATAATGCGCTACGTTTGCATTGAACTTGCGGATATCCGCGGGACGGCGCTGTCCTGACAGAATCCTTGAAATATACGAAGGATCATAGTTAAGCCTTCTGCCAAGCTCGTTGTTACTTATTTCAAAGCTTTTCATAAGATACTTGAGCTTTTCAATAAAAGTATCGTAATCTATTCCGTACCCTTTGTCGATCAGCTTTTTAAAGGATTCGGCGATCTCCTCGCGGGTGATGTCCGAGCCCGCCTTTGACAAAAGCTCGTGCAAACCCTTGGTTAGTCCGGCAAAGTGCTCTCCGTGAACGTTGGGCACTCTGTAACCCTTTCTGTATCTGCTGATCGTACCTTCCGACAAACCGGAAGCTAATGCAAGTTCTTTGCTTGAACATTTAGCCTGCAGAATGTAGTCATTCAAACTTTCGTGGAAAGTCATGCAAATCTCCCCATTCTGTAATATGATAACATTCTGTAAAAATACGGATGTTTTTCGCACGATATTTAAAAAGAAAAATAATATAACCCGTGAAAAAATACACCCGAATTTAGTATAGATATTATACCATATAATTCCGGTGAATGTTACATTATTTCCAATTTGTCAATGACAGTTTGGGTGATATATACTGGGTTTTGCTTAAAACTACCATTTTGTGCCAATAAATAATCACCGCCGGATTTTTATAAAAAACCGCCGGCGGTGAATAATTATAATTAATTGCTATTGTATGATATTTTTTATTTTTTCAGTAATTCCGCCGCTTTTTCAACGGTCTGCTCAATGGTCGGTTTTCCGTCCGAAACATCAACGGTAAGATCGGCGTATCGCTCATAGAGCGGAGCTCTTTGCTCGTACACATTTTTGAGAGTTTCGTTTTGATGAAAGACAATACCGCGCGTTGTGATGTTGGTAACGCGGCGGCTGATCTCGTCAAACGGGACGTTGATATATACGATCCTGCCGAGCTGTTTGAGGTGCTCCATAGCGCTTTGCGAGAGCACCATCGAGCCGCCGGTGGCGATTATAGTTTGATCGCATTCGAGCGTGCCGCCGACCTCCTGCTCCAGTTCAAGAAAGGCGTCGAGCCCGTCCTCGTCAAGGATATTTTGGAGCGGCTTGCCTGCTTTTCTGCTGATGATAAGGTCGGTGTCTATAAACGAATAGCCGAGCGCCTTGGCGAGCAAAACGCCCACCGTGCTTTTGCCCGAGCCGGGCATTCCGATCAAAATTATGTTATCCATATCAAAGTATCCTCACGTTGAGCGAGTCAGTGGAAGCGGTGGGAACGGTCTTGTTTGAGGAAAGCACAACAACGATGTCGCCCTTTTGGAACAGACCTGTGCTCCAAGCTCTCTCAAGAGCCTGGGTGGTGATGTCGTCCATATCATAAAGCTCCTCGCCGAGAAGAGCGGTGATGCCCCAGTTGAAGCAGAGCTTTTTGCAAACGATCTCAGAGGTAACTACGGCTATGATGGGAACATCGGGTCTGTAATGAGCCATAGCTCTGGCGACCCTTCCCGTCTTGCTCTCAACGATAATTCCTTTGGCTCCTACCGCCTCGGAAATCCCCTTTGCCGCCTTGCAGATGCTGGAGCGCAAGGCGTTTTCATCATCGACGGCATTATTCATTAAATAGCTTTTGAGCGCGTCAAATTCTCCGTTGTTTTCAGCCTCAAAGCATATATCCGCGAGCGCCTTGACGCTCTCTACGGGATACTTGCCCGCGGCGGATTCTCCCGAAAGCATTACCGCGCTTGTGCCGTCATACACGGCGTTGGCAACGTCGCTTATCTCCGCACGGGTCGGGCGGGGCGAGGTAGTCATACTCTCGAGCATTTGAGTAGCCGTGATAACGTACTTGCCCTTTGCGACGCACTTGCGGATAAGGGTCTTTTGGATCTCGGGCAGCTTGATGAAGGGTATCTCAACGCCCATATCGCCTCTTGCCACCATAATACCGTCGGCGTAGTCGATGATCATATCCATATCGTCAACGCCGCTCTGGTTCTCGATCTTCGCGATGATCTCTACATATTCATAACCGAGGCTGTCGATGTAGTCGCGCAGGGTGCGGACGTCCTCGTGATTGCGGACAAACGAAGCCGCTACAACGTTTGCGCCGTGTTCAAGGCCGAACTCGATATCCTTTCTGTCCTGAGCGCTGACGTACGGCATATTTATATGATAACCGGGGATGTTGATGCTCTTGCGGTTTGTCAGCCTGCCGCCCTTGTTGACAACGCAGGTGATCTTGTCGGGAAATATCTTTGTAACGGAAAGTGAGATCATACCGTCATCAAGCAAAACCTCTCTGCCGACGATGTTGTTGGTGCCGGGTCTGTTGCATATATCAATAAGCCTGGGATACGAGATAGCGACGCCCTCGGAATCGCCCTCATCCTTTTCCTTATAAAACGTGAACTCGCTGCCCTCTTTGAGCTCGGCGGCACCGCCCT